>WQVC01000082.1 GCA_009781765.1 Defluviitaleaceae bacterium
TGTGTGTGTGGTGTGTGTGGTGTGTGTGTGTGTGTGTGTGGTGTGTGTGGTGTGTGTGTGTGTGGTGTGTGTGGGTGTGGTGGGGGGGGGGGGTGTGGGGGGTGTGGGGGGTGGGGGGGCGGGGGGGGGGGGTGTGGGGGGGGGGGGGGGGGGGGGTAGCAAATGCCGCCGGCATCATGCCGAGCGTGAGTACCATCGCCGCAAGTATGGCAACGGCGTGTTTCAAACTTCTTTTCATGTGAATCTCGCTCCTTTTTTCGGCGGAACTCTGCCGCCTGAATTTAGTTTTTGAGAGGATGTGCTTACAACCTCTCATTATTTATATCGTCCGTTCTTTTAAATTTCGACACATAAATTTTCCCAAAAATGAAAAATTTTTTTTCGGTAAAATCTTTTTCGCAGGGCGATGTGTTTTGCCGGGCAAATAAAAAACCTATCGGTAACCAACCGGCTACCAAATAGGTTTTGCAATAGGTTTTACAATTTTTTTTTTCTTGCCCCCGCAAACAATCGGCACTATAATCAGATAATCAAAGGGGGGAAAAACATGTCAAGCACAATTACCCTCTACCATGGAACAACTCATTGCTTCAAAAAACCGGACATACACAAAGGAAAGCCTTTTAAGGACTTCGGGCAGGGGTTTTATCTTTCCGCACACTTTGACCACGCTCGAAATCTCGCGCTTCGAAACCGAAAAATTGAAGAATTTCGCCGACATATAATAGGAAACGAAAAAAAACTGCCGGTTTTTATTTACGCATATGAGTTTGACATATCAAAAATGAACCAACTCAACGTAAAGCATTTCAAAGCGGCAAACCGCGAGTGGCTGAAATTCATCATTGCCAACAGAATGAGCAAAATTCGGCAGCACGAGTATGATATTGTAATCGGTCCGACGGCAAACGATGACACGCGCACCGCAATTCGAACCGCCATAAACGCATCAAACGGTGCGATTATGAATGATGCCGCCCTCGACCTTCTTATTGAATTACTCGAACCCGGTAATTTGCCGGAGCAATATTATTTCGGAACAAACAAAGCGGCAAAGTTGTTAATTCCGGCAGGAAGGGACGAAATAAAATGAACAAAATTCATCTTTGCATAGATGCTCTTACTGCCGATGTTGCCGATAAACTTGCGCAAGAATCCTGTGCGACGGTTACCGAAGCACTTCAAGCGTTTATGCAAACAAAAACGTACGAGCTTTTGTTTGATGAAAAGTCATTACTTTATGTCGAAAGTGCGGAATACGTTTTCGATATGTTGTTGGCCGAACAAGGCGGCAATTGGGAATATTGGGCGGAGGTATAGCCGTGAAACTTAATCAAACAGTTCATCTGCAAACAGAAATTGCACATGCTTATATACGCGAACGAAATATTACGCCCGCAGAATTTATCGACCTCGACCGTATGTACGGCATACTTCGCTTTATTGAAGTCGGTTACGAGCCGTTTCATTTAACAGGCACACAGGGTGTGCTTGATGAAATTGACGACTATATTCGCACCCGACAAGTTTTTTCTTGCCCCCGCAAACAATCGGCACTATAATGGAATCAGATGTACACAAGCACTTTAAATTCGAAAATCGGAGGGAAGAAAATGAAGGTTTATTCGGCAAATGAAATCAGAAACATTGCGGTAACGGGTCACAGCGGTTGCGGCAAAACAACGCTTATGGAAGCAGCTCTTAATGTAACAAAGGTTACGTCGCGCATGGGGCGCACCGAGGACGGAAACACGGTAAGCGACTACGACGCGGAGGAAATTCGCCGTAAAGTGTCGGTAAGCGCGTCGATGATTCCGATTGAATGGCAAAACACAAAAATAAACTTTATGGACACCCCCGGTTATTTCGACTTTGTTGGCGCGGCGAAAGAGGCAATACATGTCGCCGATTCGGTACTTATTGTTGCGGATGCAAAATCGGGCGTTGAAGTGGGAACGGAACTTGCGTGGGAAAGTTCGCAAGGCAAGGCTCGCATTATTTTCATAAACGGAATGGACGATGAACACGGCGATTTTTTCAAAGTTGTTGCCGATATGAAGGCGCAATTCGGAAACGGCGTAACGCCGCTTCAATTGCCGTTCAAAGAAAACGGAAAACTTGCCGGTTACGTAAAAACGCTTACGGGCAAGGCGTATAAATTCGACGGGACGCAGTGCGAAGTCCCCGGCGATATGGCGGACATTTACAAAAAGCATCATCACGATTTGATGGACGCAATCGCCGAAAGCGACGAGGAGCTTATGGAAAAGTTTCTCGAAACCGACGAACTTTCAAACGACGAGCTTTCAAAAGGCATGAAAATCGCCGTGGGCGCGGGAAGTCTTATTCCGGTGCTTTGCGGCATCGCGACGCAAGGGGTCGGCGTAAGCACTCTTATGGATATGATTGTGCTTGACCTGCCCACAACCGCCGAATTATGCCCGGAAGTCACCGTGGACAACAACGGCTCCGACCAAGTGCTTAAATGCGACCCCGCCGGTCCGGTTTGCGCCTTCATTTTCAAAACAATTTCCGACCCGCACGTGGGGCAGCTCAGTTTCTTCCGCCTGTACTCGGGTACGATTAAAAAAGATTTGCAAATTTTCAACTCAAACAAAGAAGCCGTCGGAAAAGTCGGAGGACTTTTCGCTATGCGCGGCAAAGATAAAATCGACGTAACGGAAGTTCGCGCCGGCGACATCGGCGTAATCGCAAAACTTTCCGACGCAAGCACACAGCACACCTTGGCAACAAAAGCCGCGCCGTTCAAGTGCGCGCCCATCGAATTCCCGGAATCGCTGCTTGCAATGGCGGTTTCCGCCAAAGGCAAAGGCGACGAAGATAAGCTCTCCGAGGCAATCAGAAAACTCGTCGCCGAGGATAAAACGTTAAAATTCGTGGTGAATAAAGAAACAAAGCAAACCGTAATTTATGCCGTCGGCGACGGTCAGCTTGATGTATTGTCGAACCGTTTGAAAGCGCGTTATAAAATGGAAGTCGAAATGAAAACGCCGCTCGTTCCCTATCGCGAAACCATCCGAAGCCGCTCCGACGTTGTAGGCAAATTTGTAAAGCAATCCGGCGGCGGCGGTCAGTACGGCGTGGTTAATATGAAATTCGAGCCGTCCGGCGACGAAACAAAGGCATATGTATTTGAAGAAACCGTTGTCGGCGGAAACGTTCCCAAGCAATATTTCCCCGCCGTGGACAAGGGTCTTGCCGAAAGTGTAAAAGCCGGCCCGGTTGCGGCATATCCGGTTGTGGGCGTGAAGGCAATACTTTACGATGGCAAATATCATGCCGTGGATTCGTCCGAACTTGCCTTCAAAATGGCGGCACAAATCGCCTTCAAAGACGGCTTTATGCAAGCAAAACCCTCCATTCTCGAACCTATAATGAAAGTCACCGTCGTCGTTCCCGACAATTACACCGGCGACATCATGGGCGACATGAACAAGCGTCGCGGACGCATCCTCGGCATGGACAAACTGGGTAAAAAGCAGCAAATTTCCGCCGAAGCACCGCACAGCGAAATGCTGAAATATGCCATCGACCTCCGCTCCATGACTCAAGGGCGCGGCAGCTTCTCAATGGAATTCGAACGCTACGACGAAGCCCCCTCTGACGTGCAGCAAAAAGTAATCGCCGCGCGGAAGAAGGAGCTTGAGGCTCTGCGGGCGGAATAAGGAGGCAGCAAAATGGCAATTGTACACGGCATGACCGACAAGCAATTTGAAGCATATCTGTTATCAACCCTTGGCAGACTTGACATTGCTATCCATGAAATAAACGAAAGAGGCACTTCTTCCGAGCTTATCAAACTTCGCGACGAAATCAGCAATCAATTAAAAAAGCCTTAAAGGCTGATTAACAGACTAAAAAACACGAATGTCGGAAAACCGGCTTTCGTGTTTTTTTATAAACCGGACTTGTCCCGGAATCGTAGCGAACGCACTTTATGAAGCGAACAGGGGCTATGCCGCGTAAGCGGTTCGCTCGATGTGTTTTTCTTCGAAAAACACCGGTCGCTTACCACGCGGCACATACACCCCTTGTTCGCCTTCAAAGTTGCGTTCGCTACCTCTTGACTTTAGAGCAACTCCATAGTTTAAAGTGCTTTCAGAAAGGAGGTGCGCCCGATGAGCGAGCTGTACACAATCGGAAGACTTTCAAAAGTTGTGAACATTTCTGCCGACACATTGCGCTATTACGACAAAATCGGGCTTTTAAAGCCCAACCACACAGACCGCGATACGGGCTATCGCTACTATACAATAAGCCAAGCGGCAGACATAAACCGCATACTTGAGCTTAAAGAGTTCGGATTTACATTAAGCGAAATAAAAGAAATGCCCGCAAATGTCGAGGTTTATCGCAAGCGACACAGCATTTTGCTTTGCGAAAAATTGCGCACGGAAGGCATTTTGGAAAAATTGTCCGAAAAAATAAAAAACATGGAGAACAAGGAGGATTCAACGATGAAAAGAGTGTTACTGGTGGATGACGCGGCATTTATGCGCATGATGTGCAAAGATATTTTCGGCAAGCACGGTTATGACGTAGTCGGCGAGGCGGACAACGGCGAAACCGGCGTTGAAAAATTTAAGGAACTGTCTCCCGACCTCGTAATTATGAACATAGTAATGCCGCGCACGGACGGCATTGAGGCACTGCGCAGAATTAAAACTCACGACCCTGACGCGCGAGTGCTTATGCTCAGTGCGTCCGCGCAACGCGCGATGGTTCTCGAGGCGTTGTCGTCCGGGGCGCGGCGATTTGTTGCCAAGCCGTTTCAGGGCGATAAGCTGATTGAAGCCGCGTGCGAAGCCTTGGAAACCTCCGCAAAATTTAATCCGGAGGCGTTGAAGCTCATTTCCGGCAACGAGCAACCCGGCGCGGGCAGGGTATTGAGTCAAGCGTCAATTGATGAAATCGTGCAAATCGCCGAATCGGATACCGCAACCGCCAAAACTCTGCTTGCGAATTTCACGGAAATCTACACCGATGAATCGGTGGCCGTCGCGCCCGCACCGGAATCAAAATCCGACGAACAGCTTAACGCACTGCTTGCAAAAATTGTCCGGGGGCAGGATGACATAAAGGAATTGTTGCAGGCTTTGTTGGCGAAATAAAACATATCCCGAAACCCGATTTTACGGATTTCGGGACATGCCCTACATATTTTTAAATCTGTTGCACAAACACATCAATGTTGCCGCGAATTTTATGCTTTGCCGGGTCGCATTCGGGAACGGTGTAAATCGCACCGCATTGCGCGAGCTTCTTTACTCGCCCGACAGAAATTCCAAACAAATCCGCTAAAAATTTGCTGAGTTTCAAATCAAATGTGAAAACGCTTTCCACGTGAAGCAACACCGGAAGGGTCAAGTTTTTCGCGCCTTCGAGCGTGTATTCAACCGCGTCGGCGACCGCGCCGTCGGGCGCGCATTCAACCGTGTACTTCACATCGGCGCAATCAACTACGCACGATTGCTGCTTGAGAAAGCCGCGATTGAATGCGTATTCCCGCGCCAAATCCGGGTCGTTGCAAATGAATCGGTCGAAATTTTCAGAATCGCCGGGTTTTATGCCTTTCGAAATCGGCAATTTCCATGTCGAATCGCATTTTTCGCATTTGTATATCAGCCAAATATCACTCCTCGCACCGTTACTGTTTACGCGAAATTTATTACTGCACACGAATTTCATATTTTTATTGCACTTGCCGCAATGCCGAATAATCGCAGGTGCGTTTTCCGGCACGATGCGAACGGTTTTTTCACAGCGCATATGCTCCTCCTGAATTTTTTCTCGGAAAAGAGCAAAGGCTGTTGCGTTTTATAGCGGTTTGCGCTTCGGTACGTAAAAGTTGCTATGCATTGTGAACGGTGCGCTCAATGTCGTTTTCGGGAAAAACGCCCGAAAAACGACCGGTCGCGCACCACAATGCATGTACGCAAATTTTACGCACGTTTTGGCAAACCGCAATATTTACGCGCAATAGCCTCTGCTACGCGCTTTTTACGAGTTTCATCAAAACAAAAAAACCCCTTTCGTGATGCCGGAAAGGGACTTCATACTGTTTCCGTTGTCAGATGCGATATTTTGCTATGAATTGTGAGCGGTGCGCTCAATGTCGCTTTCGGGAAAAGCACCCGAAAACAACCGGTCGCGCACCACAATTCATATACGCAAAACATCTCACTGTTTAAAAGGAAACAGGGCGAAAAGGGCGTAACAGCCCCTTGTTTCGAAATTTTCGCGTTAATCCGATTCCGACACAAATAAGACTTGCGGAATTGCCGCAAATCCGGTTTGCATCAACTTAATCGAATTAACGAATCATCGGTTCACCTCCTTTGCAGTATAGCAGTTTTATGAAATGTGCGGAAAATCACAGTTGCACAAGAAGTCTGCTGTCCTATAACTTAAACAATCTTTTTGCGTTTGCGTTCGTTTGAGCAATAACGGTTTCCGTCGTTTCGCCCTTTATTTGCGCGATTTTTTCAACAACGTGAACAAGAAACGGCGATTCGTTGCGCTTGCCGCGAAAGGGTTCGGGGGCAAGATACGGGCAGTCGGTTTCGAGCAAAATTTTTTCGAGCGGCACAGCGGCAACGGCGGCTTGAAGCGCGTCGGTTTTTTTGAACGTAACAACGCCGCAAATTCCTATGTGAAAGCCCATGTCAACGTAAGCGCGGGCGAGGTCGGAGTCGCCGGAAAAAGCATGAACAACGCCGTTTCGTACGCGGGATTTTTCAATTGTTGCGAAAACTTCGCCGTTTGCGTCGCGGGAATGGATGATTGCGGGGAGATTCAGTTCCGCTGCAACATCAAGCAGTCGCGCGAACCACTGCCGCTGAACGTCGCGCGGCGACAGGTCGCGAAAAAAATCCAATCCTATTTCGCCGAACCCGACAACTTTTTCGCTTCGCGCGAGGTCGATAATTTCCTGCAAAGTCGCGTCGGATAATTTTTTTACATAATGCGGATGAAAGCCGACGGTAGCGTAAACATGCGGATATTCCGCCGCAAGAGCAACTGCCGCTCGCGAAGTTTTCACGTCGCATCCGATGCTGATTATTTTTTCCACGCCGCTTTCCGGCAGAGCGGTAAGCAGTGCGTGGCGGTCGTCGTTGTAGCGTTTGTCGTCATAGTGCGCATGTGTGTCGATTATTCCGTGCATAGTGCGTGTTCCTCCATCCATTGTGCGACGCCGTCGTTATCGTTTGCGTCGCAGATATAATCGGCGGCGCGTTTTGCCTCGGCGCAACCGTTGCGCATCGCCACACCGAATCCCGCGAACGAAAGCATATCGAGGTCGTTTAAATCGTCGCCGAATGCGACAATTTCGCTGGGGCGAATCCCCCAAAACGTCGCAAGCGCGGCAACGGCGCGAGCCTTTGTTGCGTCCTTGTGCATGATAAAAAGTATGCCGTCGTTCGACATCACCGAGTACAATTCGTCGGGAAGCAGTCGGTTTATGAATAAGCGGTCGTCGGGCGTGAGGTCGTATGTGTAGATTTTTTCGGCGTCTTTATCGTGGCGCGAAAGGTCGGTGATTTCCCAATTGTAGCCCACGTCCGTCCAATCATTGGGGCGGGCGAAATTTGTGTAATGAACGTCGCGATATTCCGATGTAATTTTCAGCCCGCGTTTGTCACAGGCGATTAAAAGTGCGCGAGCGATTCCCGCCGGAATCAGCCGGCTATAGATAATTTCGCCGCCGGCTTTTGCGAGCGCGCCGTTCATTGTAATTGTGCCGTCGAAAAGCTCGGGCGGCGCGACTGCCGGCGCAGAACTTCCCCGCGCCGTTGCGTATGCGATTTTTATGCCCGCTTCGCGACATCGGGCGAAAGTTTCTTTCGTGCGCGACGACACGGTTTTATCCGTTCGCAAAAACGTGCCGTCGAGGTCGGTGACAAGCATTTTTATCATGGTAAGCCCACCCCTATTTTTTCTCCATTCTCGGAAAGGCGGCCGCGCCTTTTGTTACAACAACGTCGCGGGGGAGAAGCCCGAATGTTTTCGCACTGTCCCATTCGGAGAGGGCGGCATCGGCGATGTTGAGTTGCTCGCGGATAATCGCGGGAGTTTTGGGCATTACCGGCGTGATTACGACCGCGAGAATGCGCAGGGTTTCCGCCAAATTATACAGCACGTTTGCGAGTTCGCCGAATTTGCCGAATTTGCTTTCGTCTTTGGCGAGAACCCACGGCGCGGTTTCGTCGATGTATTTATTCGCGCGGCGAACGACGTTCCAAATTTCGTTAAGCGCGTCGGAGAAGGCGAGTTTGTCCATGCGCTCCTCGACTTTTGCGGGCATTGACGCCGCTGTTTCGGCGAGTTCGTTTGAAAAATTCGGCTCGAACGCGGGCAACGCGCCGCCGAAATATTTGTCAACCATCCCGACCGTTCGCGAAAGCAGATTGCCCAAATCGTTGGCAAGGTCGGCGTTATAGCGGTTTACCAAGGCGGCTTGTGTGAAATTTCCGTCCGGCCCGAAGGTAAACTCGCGCAGCAAAAAGTAACGAATCGCATCAACGCCGTATTCCGCCACAAGTGCTTTAGGGCAAATTGCGTTTCCGAGAGATTTGCCCATTTTTTTTCCGTCGTATTGCAGCCAACCGTGTCCGAAAATTTGTTTGGGTAACGGCTCGCCCAACGCGAGCAAAATGCACGGCCATATTACCGCGTGAAAGCGCACGATTTCCTTTGCCATCAGGTGCAAATCGGCCGGCCAGTATTTTTTATACAGCGAGTCGTCGTCGGAAAGAAAGCCGAGCGCGGTGGCATAATTCGGCAAGGCGTCAATCCATACATATATTACGTGTCCGGGGTCGAAATCCACGGGAATCCCCCATTTAAACGACGTCCGCGACACGCATAAATCCTCCAACCCCGGCTTGATAAAATTATTAAGCATCTCGTTTCGTCGCGAAAGGGGCATTAAAAATTCGGGATTTGCGTCGTAATGTGCCATCAGCGCGTCCTGATATTTCGTCATGCGGAAAAAATAGCACTCCTCCGAAATCGGCGAAACCGGACGCCCGCAATCCGGACATTTATCGCCGGCGGCTTGGGTTTTCGTCAAAAAAGTTTCACACGGCGTGCAATAAAGACCCTCGTAGCTTCCTTTATATATGTCGCCGGAGTCGAACAATTTTTTGAAAATTCGCTTGACGGATTCGCAATGCGCGGGGTTTGTTGTGCGCTGATAGAAGTCGTATTCGATGTCCATAAGCTGCCATATTCCCTTAAATGTTTCCGCCAATCCGTCAACAAACGCTTGCGGCGATACGCCCGCTTCTTCTGCGGCGCGCTCAACTTTTTGCCCGTGCTCGTCGCTGCCGGTCAAAAATTTTACGTCGTAGCCTCGTGCCTTTTTGTATCGCGCCATTGTATCGGCCGCAACAGTTGTGTACGTATGCCCGATATGCGGGTCGCCGTTAAGATAGTAAATCGGGGTAGTTATATAGTAGGTTTTCATTTTGCATGTTCCTTCCGAAAATTGAGGTGTGTTTTACGGACAATTGTAATGGAGATGCGGGATTTTCGCAAGAAAGCGCGCCATGCTGCTTCGGAATCCATTTCGAGTTCTCGGGGGCGTTGCCCCCGAACCCCCACGAACTTTTTAAAAAAAGTTCGACAAAAACATAAAAAACCGCGCATTTGCGCGGTTTTATTATTTTTGCCCAGCTTTTTTTAAAAAGCGGGTGGGGTGTGGGGCGACGCCCCATAGTCCGTTATCTGCTTCCCTAAATCTCCCTTCGCCCTTCCAACGCCCGCGAAAGAGTCACTTCGTCAACAAATTCCAAGTCGCCGCCGACAGGAACACCGTGAGCAATGCGCGTTACTTTTATTTCGAGCGGTTTGAGAATTTTTGCGATATAAAGAGCGGTTGCTTCGCCTTCGACGTTCGGATTTGTTGCGATAATCACTTCGTCGGCGGGGGAATCCTGAATCCGCTTCAAAAGCGCGGCGATGGTTAAATCGTTCGGGCCGACGCCGTGCATCGGCGAAATCGCGCCGTGAAGCACATGATAAAGCCCGAAAAATTCGCCGGTGCGTTCGTATGCCGCCATGTCTCGCGGGTCTTCAACAACCATAATTGTGCGCTCGTCCCGCTTTTTGCTTGCGCAAATAACGCAGGGGTCTGCGTCCGTAAGAGCGCAGCACACGCTGCAATATTTCACGCCGCGCCTTGCCGACAAAATCGCGCCGGCAAGCGACTCCGCCCGCTCCTCCGGCAAATTTATAATATGAAACGCCAAACGTTGCGCACTTTTGCCGCCAATGCCGGGTAAGCGCGAAAACTCTTCAATCAGCCGCGAAACCGGCTCGCCGTAAATTTTCATACTTTCTCCCCCAAGAACGCATCCTCAATCAAAACATACCGGGCAAATTCATGCCGCCGGTAATTTGCGACATTTGCGAATTAACCGCGTCGTCCATTTGGCGGAAAGCCTCGTTTACCGCCGACATCACGAGGTCTTGAAGCATTTCAACGTCGTCGGGGTCAACAACGTCGGGGGAAATCGCGAGCGCGAGAATTTGCTTTTCGCCGGAAATCGTAACTTTGACCGCGCCGCCTCCCGCCGAAACTTCAAGCGTTTTCGCGGCAAGGGATTCCTGCATCTCCGCCATTTGTTTTTGCATTTTTTGCGCTTGCTTCATAAGATGGTTCATGTTCATTCCGCCGGGCATTCCGCCGCCGAATCCTTTGGGCATAAAAATTCCTCCTGAAATATATTTACCTACCACGGTGTTTCGTCAATTGCCTCCTGCCCGAAATTCGCCCAGTCAACAGGCGGTGCATCGGGCGGTTTTGCTTCTTCTCGGGGTTTATTGTACGCCTCGTTTACCTCAACGGCAAGGTTCGGCGGGGTTGACAGCTTGAAAAATTCCGCTAAATTTTCGCGAATAATCGTCTGCTTGCTTTCGATTATTTTTTTTGCGGTTTCGTTGCCGCAATAAATTTTCAGCATCCCGTTGACGTCTTCTGTGCCGCAGGGTGCGCAAAACGAGCGAATATTTGCCGGCAGTTTCGCACAAAATTTTGACCAGTTTGCGGAAATTTGCGAGAAATCGCCGGGTGAATTTTTTTTCGGCGCGGGAGATGAATCCGACGCCGGTGAAATCGTTGCCCCCGATGCGGATGAATTTTCAGAAATCTGTCGCGTTACGGGAGATGAATCCGTAACCGGTGCAACATTTGCATTCGATACGTGTGAACCGGATGAACCTGTCGGTTGCGGCGAAGGTGCGCTTTGAGCAACCGGCTGTGCCGTTCCTCTGCCCTCGCACAAGCGCAAAGCGCAAATTTCAAACGCTGTGCGCATATGCGGCGCGAACCGCATTTCGCGCAGAGTTTCGCTGAATGCTTCGATAAACAGCATCAGCGAATTTCGCGGAATTTTCGCGGCCTGTGCTTTCAGCTTCGCCGCGAAATCTTCGGAAAATTCATCGCCGCCGGTTAATCCGGCAACGAGAACATCACGAAAATGCCGCACCAAATCGCCGGCAAATTGCGAAACATCGCGACCGTCGTTCATGGCGTCGGAAATTATTCCGATAATCACGCCGGCATCCCGTGCCGCAAGCGCGTCGGTAAATTCAAACAGACGCGCTCGGTCAACCGCACCGAGGGTTTCGCGTACTTTTTCCAAGGTCAAACCGCCGTCGTCGCCGAGGCATTGGTCAAGCAAGCTGATTGCGTCGCGCATCGCGCCGTCGGAATGATAGGCGATGTAGTCCAATGCGGCGTCATCGAAGGGCAAATTTTCGCCGCGCAAATAGTCGCCTAAAGCCGCCGTCATATCTGCCGCCGAAATTCTGCGGAAATCAAATCGTTGACAGCGCGACAAAATTGTTGCGGGAATTTTTTGCGGGTCGGTTGTTGCCAAAATAAAAATCACATGTGCCGGCGGCTCTTCGAGAGTTTTCAAAAGCGCGTTAAACGCGCCGCCGGAAAGCATGTGAACTTCATCAATAATGTAAACTTTAAACTGCCCCTGCGTGGGCAAAAATTTAACTTCCTCGCGCAGGTCGCGAATATTATCCACGCCGTTATTTGACGCGGCGTCAATTTCCGCAACATCCAAGCTGCGCTCCGCCAAAATATTTTCGCACATTTCGCATGTGTTACACGGCTCGCCGTCAACAGGCGCGAAGCAATTGATTGCACGCGCAAAAATTTTTGCCGCCGACGTTTTGCCCGTGCCGCGAGTGCCGCAAAACAAATACGCATGGCTGACCTGCCGAGCTTTAAGCTGATTTATAAGCGTACGAACAATATGTGCCTGTCCGACAATTGCACCAAACGTGCGCGGACGAATTTTACGATACAACGCTTGCATGGCTTCACGCTCCCTGCGCCTCGGAGTTTATTTCACAAAGTCTCTTTTGTGCAACCTGTGGCTTTGAATGTTTTGAGCAACATCGTTTTCATCCCACAGTTGAAGCTCCCACGGAAAGTAAAAGTTCGATTTATTTTTGAAATATATGTGCAAGCCCCTATAGTCATCTTTGTCGCGCAAGTACCAATTTTTAAGCCCGAAAGTTTCCTGCCAATCGTACAACTGTGTTTGCACCTCGGCAAGAGCCTCGCCGGTTAAAATCATTCTCGCACCGAAAATATCATTCATCCGATTGTTGACCGGGTCGCTATCCGCATTTTGCGAATACCGACCGATTTTATCAACAATGCTTTCCGACGTTTTTACGCGATAATAATATGTTATGTTGTCCAAATTTTGCGAAACAAGATAATCGTTTATGCTTTCGTGCAGGTTAAGCCGATACCGCAAAATATGTTCTTGCGGCACGGTCGTTTTTGAAAGATTTATTTTTTCCACCTTGCCGGTTTCAAAATAATCTTTCGAATATTGCAAATGCACGGCATTTACAACAGCTATCAGCCGGCGGGTTTTTTCAACAGCATCCATTTCCTCACCTCGCGTCTTTGATTATATCATAATAATCGCAGACTGAAACAATTGAGCGCGAGGCGAGAACCGGCGACTCCGGGTCGGTCCTCGGCGAAGGGCGAAATGATTTCAGACGCGACTTATTATCATACTGCTTCTGCGACCTGCAAAATTTGAATCACACCGACAGTGTTCTTCTGAGTGTGATTTTTTTGTTGCGAATTTTGTCGAATCGATATACTATAACGCAAACACACAAACGGAGGTGCTTGTATGAACAGTAAGAATTACACAATCAGCGTAGACATCGGAACGGGCAGCGTGGGATGGGCAGTATTGTGCGAGCCAAAGGAAGGCGACACGCTTGCGGGGCTTGCAACAGCAAACAAAAAAATAAAAATTGTAAACGAAAACGGAACTTCATACAAAAATACGCGAACGAACCTTTGGGGTGCGCGTCTTTTTGACGGAGCGGAAACCGCCGAGGCGCGACGATTAAAGCGCGGTCAACGGCGGAGGATTTTAGGGTGTGTCGTCAAAAGCGAAATGATATAATGGAGAAAACCCAAAGGGGGTAATCTCCGTGAATGAATCATGCCACCGCCACGATATAACGGACACGTTGTGGAGCTTGATAGAACCGAA
>WQVC01000083.1 GCA_009781765.1 Defluviitaleaceae bacterium
AAGTATTGCTGAAAGCAATCGGACAAACAAAAGTATTTCGGTTAAAAAAAACAAAAGGACAAGCCGTTAAACCCGACACCGGACTTTGCTGCCCACAGCACACGCCGGGGGTGCGCCGATATCAGCCAAAAGGCGAATGCAATCGCAGTCGGCGGTAAGCAAAACGCCGCTGAAACCGTTGCCGGAAAGGCCACCGCTTCTTGTAAAAATTGTTACGGTTTGACCGATATGCCTAATCATGCTTTCAAAAAGGCAACATTTTCTTTCTCCCATAATAAACCTCCCATTAACATATATTTCGTACGAATTTCAGAAGGGATTGTACACTTCTAATTTCATAATATGGGACACACCGGAAAAGGTGAGAAAAAATTATACATGCATGTCCAAAGTATGTTATACTCCTACGAACCACAGAGAGAGTGTTGAAAGCTCAAGCTGTTTTTCAACACTCTCACAGAGTACAGGAGGTATTTCAATGCGTTATGTATTTACCGGAAAGAACATGAGCGTAACCGAGGGCATCAAAGACCGCGCAACGCGCAAGCTCGGGCGGCTCGAAAAATTTTTGCCCGACAATACCGAAGTTTACGTAACCTTTAGCGAAAACAAGCATTTAACAAAAATGGAGGTGTCTGTGCCGCTGCACAAGCGCGTTTTGCGCGCCGAAGTATCCGACACCGACGTTTCAAGCTGCATCGACCAAGCCGTTGATATTTTGGAAAAACAGGTTGTAAAATATAAATCCCGCTTACGCGACCGTCGTCGTCGTGCCGTGGCAACAAACGACGAGCTGACCTTCCTCAACACCCCCGATACCGACGACGAAACCTCAAACGAAATCATCATCACGCGCACAAAAAAATTCGCCCTCAAGCCCATGGACGCCCAAGAAGCGGTAATGGAAATGGAGCTGCTTAACCACGGCTTCTACGTGTTTCGCAACAGCTGGACAGACGAAATTAACGTGGTTTACAAGCGCAACGACGGCGAATACGGCTTAATCGAGCCGCAATGACCTGCGTTTTCGCCACAAACAACCCGAGCAAAATAACCGAATTGCGAACCGTAGCCGAACCGACGGGAATCAAACTTTTAACATTTTCCGACGTGGGCTTTATTTGCGAACCCGACGAAACCGGCACGACCTTTGAGGAAAACGCCCTGATTAAGGCGCGCCAAGCGCGCAATGAACACCGGGAGCATATATCGGCACATTCCCTTAACGTCAGAAATGCGGCCATAAACAGCTCCGTATTTGCCGGGGACATCCGCGAGGCGACTCATTCCCTCAGTGTCAGAAATGCGGCCGGAAGCGAATCCGCAAGCGGCTTCATCTTTATTGCCGATGATTCCGGCTTGTGCATTGACGCGCTGAACGGAGAGCCCGGCGTGGATTCCGCAAATTTTATGGGGCGCGACACGCCTTACAACATACGAAACTCAAAAATTCTGCAAATGCTTGCCGCCGAAGAAAATCGTGCGGCGCGTTTTGTGTGCGTAATTGCCGCAATTCTTCCCGACGGTCGCGAGCTTCTCACGCGCGCAACGGTTGAAGGGCAAATTTCACGCGCCTCGGCGGGTGAAAACGGATTCGGGTACGACCCGATTTTTTTTGTGCCGAATTTCGGCAAAACAATGGCGGAACTCTCGCCGGGCGAAAAAAATGCAATTTCTCATCGCGGAAAAGCGTTTCGCGAAATGTTAAAATTACTCTCGGAGGCGCGGATTTAATGAAAATCTTGCTCGTAAGCGACACGCACAACAGCACTCGTGAGCTTGAACAAATCATGGAGCGTCACGAAGGGGAAGTGCGCGTCGTGTGCCACATGGGCGACCATTTCAGGGATTTATTATTGCTTTCGCCGAAATTTCCGGGGGTTGAGCTTGTTGCGGTTTCGGGCAATTGCGACTACGGCGGCGACCGCCTGCGCATTTTGGAATTTTCGCCGTGTTTGGATTCTAAAGACGCAATTACGCGAATTTTAATCGTTCACGGCGACAAACACGGCGTAAAGTACGGCCTCGACAGGCTTGCCTACGCCGCCAAAGAGGCGAACGCAAACGCAGCATTTTACGGTCATACGCATTTTCCGCTCGTTACAACTCACGGCGGCATTTTTATTATGAACCCCGGCAGCCCTTCGTTTCCGCGCGGCGGCAGCAAAGCATCTTACGGCATCGCGGAAATCGCGCCGGACGGCAGCATTTCGGGAAGGATTGTTGCGGTATGAATGAAAATTGGGTATTACGCGAAACCGACGCCGACCTGCCGCTTATGGCGCAGGTTTTGGGCGTAAGCGAAACAACCGCGCGGGTTATGGCGAATCGCGGCATTCGCACTAAGAACACCGCGCTCGCATTTCTCGCGCCGGATATTTCGCGCCTGCGCGACCCGTACAAATTAAAAGACATGGCAAAGGCGGTCGAAATTATTTCCGCCGCCGTTACCGCCGAAAAAAAAATCACCATATTTGGCGATTACGACGTTGACGGCATTATGAGCACCGTTATTTTGCAAAAAGCTCTTCGCGCGGCGGGCGCGAATTGCGAATACTACATACCCCACCGCATCGACGAAGGTTACGGCATGAACATTGCCGCCGTCGAAAAAATTGCCGCATCCGGCACGCAACTTATCATTACCGTTGACAACGGCATTTCCGCCATCGAAGAGATTGTCGCCGCTCGCGCACTCGGCGTTGACGTTGTAATCATCGACCACCACGAACCCGCTTTCAACACCGAAGGGGGCGAAGCCCCTTTTCGCCGGGGGCAACCGGCGGCATCGGCACATTCTCTCGAAGCCGGTGACGGCAACTCCGGGGAAATATCCGGCGAAGGCGCACGTTCCCTCGAAGCCGAAACCGCTCCCCGCGCCGACCGCATTGATATTCTCCCTCCCGCTCTCGCAATTATCGACCCGAAACAATCCGACTGCGAATATCCCTTCAAAGAAATGTGTGCGGCGGGGCTTGTTTTTTTGTTTGCCGTAACCTTCGCGGAAGCAACTTCCGCCAACATCCCCCGGCAGGAACTTCTCGCGCTTGCCGCAATCGCCACCCTTTGCGACATTGTCAACCTCACCGACGAAAATCGCATCATCGTAACTGCCGGACTTGCCGCGCTTAACGAAAACAAGCTCGTCAATCCCGGCCTCGGAAGCCTTATTACCGTGCGCGGATGCCTGCAAAAACCCATCGACGCTTTCACAATCGGTTTCGTTCTCGGGCCGTGCCTGAACGCAACCGGCCGCCTCGCCGACGCGGCTCTTGCCGCAGAACTTCTGCTTGCTCCCGCCGAGGATTCCGAAAAACGCCTCAAGCTCGCAACGGATTTAGCCTCCCTTAACGACGCTCGCAAGGTTCTTACCGCCGAGTGCTTCGAGCGGGCTATGGTTAAGGTTCGCAAAATGTTTATCAATAATGTCGGGGACTCCGCCCCCGAACCCCCGCAAGGGGAGGCAATGCCCCCCCTTGACCCCCAACCGGAATCCGCGCAACGCGCGGATTCCGATAAAAGTTTTGAGGGGGGCTCGGGGGGAACTTTTTCAAAAGTTCCTCCCGAAAAAGGTTTTGAAAAAGATTTATCACGAGTCTTGGTCGTCGTTGACGCGGACGCGCACGAAAGCGTGGCGGGCATAGTCGCAGGGCGCGTACGCGACGCAACGGGTCGCCCCACGCTTGTGCTTACGCGCGGCGATAACATGTTCAAGGGTTCCGGGCGTTCAATAGAAGGCTATAATTTGTTCGAAGCGTTGTACGCGCATCGCGAGCTTTTTCATCGTTTCGGCGGTCACGCAATGGCGGCGGGACTGACTCTGCCGGAGGAAAACATTGATATTCTGCGGTGTCTGCTGAACGAGGAATGTACCGTTACGGATTTCAGCCAAAAATTTCACATCGACGGCGAAATCGCCCCGGAAGAAATCACGCTCGCGCTGTCCGAAGAACTCGCGCGGCTCGCGCCCTTCGGCAAATCCAATCCCGACCCGCTTTTTGCGGCGTACGGGCTTTATGCGCAATCCGTGCGCGTTTTGAACGAAAAAAATACGCTGATTTTCACCTTCGTATGCAGCAACGGTCGCCGCCTGAAGGGCGTTGCTTTCGGGCTGAACGAAAAATATAACGCCGCGTGCGCACTGCGCACACCGAACGCCGGGGACACATGCCGGCAGCAACAAACGCCCTCGAAGCCGGGTGCAATTTCGGCAAAAAATAAAACCGGCGGCATTACTCTCGACGCGCTGTTTCATATCGAAACAAACGTGTGGAATAATGCCGCCGAAGTACAAGTGCGGATAAAGGATTTTATTATCACGACAAACGCATGAACACCCAAAACCGCGGGGCTTCACCCCGCACCCCACAAACTTTTTGGAAAAAGTTTGACAAAAACTTCTTTAAAAATCGCGCTTCGCGCGATTTTTTGATAATTTTTGCCCCGCTTTTTTTAAAAAGCGGGTGGGGGTTTGGGGGCGAAGCCCCCAAAATCTTATTCATGCACCCGGCGCGCTGCTAACCCGTGAAAAACGTAAAATAAATCCAAAGCCCTAATGCGGTAAGCGCAATCAATCCCGCTACCCACGGAGCAATTCTCCCAAAAACCTTCCAACGAAACGCCTTGCTTTCTTTTGCGCATTTGTGCGCCAAGCGGTCGGATTCGTCATGGGGCGAGGTTTCTTTAAACCGCTTTGCGAGCTTGCCGTATTGCCGCATTCGGTATACATATTCGAAAAATTTTTCAACCATGGGGCGACCTTCGAGGTCTTCGTAGTCATTTTTTGCGTTCTTG
The DNA here is from genome assembly GCA_009781765.1 of Defluviitaleaceae bacterium. GTDB lineage: Bacteria > Bacillota > Clostridia > Lachnospirales > WQUN01 > WQVC01. Next base: position 4,795 of record WQVC01000083.1, read on the forward strand.
TAAAGCACGGCGTTGCGGCTCGTTTGATATTTTGCGATTTCGTCGCGGCAAGCCAGAACTTTTTCGCCGGAATCGCCGTACTGCTCGATGCTCATAAATTGCCCGAGCAACGTTTCGTAATCGGAAATCAGCTTTTTAAGCTCGTCGGGCGACTCGGTGTGCTTTAACATTTGAAGCGACGTGAGCTGCTCAACGGATTCGGCATAAACCGCCTTGACCCTGCTCTGCTCGGATTTTTCGAACATTTCCTCGCATTCCGTCAAGCGTTCTTCCGCGCCTTCAAAAGGAATGAGAATCGCAACTTTTTTCGAAAGAGCGGCGTATTCGTCACGTATTTCGCGATAATGCTTTGACGTGCTGCCCGATTTCGCGCCGAGTTTTTCAAATTGCGCGTTAGCTTTTTGCAAAAGCTCGCCCTTCATTTTCGGAATAACGCCGGCGCATTCGACGGCAAGAGACTCGGCGTTGCGATAAAACGTAATCGACTCAAACGACTCCGCAAGCCGTTTAAATTCCTTTTCGAGCGAAGCAAATTCCTCAACGCTTGCGGGTTTTTTCTTTTTCAAAGCCTCCGATTCGTCGATATTTGACAAATAAAGAGGCGATTTTTCGCGCCATTTTTGAAAATTTTTATCAACAAGCGTAACCCACGAATTTTCCGGCGAATGCCCGTAATAAAGCAACGAGCCGTCGCTGCCCTGCCACTCGCCTTCGAGATAATCCTCCATTGCCTGCGCTTCTTCTTTCGCCGCAACGAGCTTCGCGTGCGCCGACATCGAGTACATCGACGAATCGCGATTTTTCGGCGGCGTTGCAACAACCGTTATTTTTCCGCAGGCGCGCCCGCCGTGATAAACCACAGAGCGTTTTGTGCTTACGCCGTCCTTTTCGCTTTCAACCGCAAAACTGTTTTTTTGGCAAATGTCAACCACGTCTAAGTACATTTGATATTGCGTTTCATTTTTAAGCATTAAAAATCCCCTCCGGCAAAATATAGCGGTTTGCGTTTCGGTACGGAAAATTTCCGAATGTTTTTTAGCCAACCGCAACAACTCTTACTCCGATTAAAATTAAAATAATTCCGCCCGCAATGGTTGCGCCGTTTTTAAATTTTTCTCCGAAAACAGCCCCGATGCGAACGCCCGTCGCCGACACAAAAAACGTAACAACGCCGATTAAAATAACCGCCGCGACAATATTTGCATCCGTAAACGCCAACGTAACGCCCGCCGCAAGTGCGTCAATGCTTGTTGCAACGGCAAGAATAAACATGTGGCGCGCGGCAAAGTTTACTTCGCTTGCCCTGTCGCGCCCTTCCGGTCCGTCGGACTCCTTTTTGAACGCACCGTAAAGCATTCGTCCGCCCAAAAAAAGCAGCAACGCAAAAGCAATCCATCGGCTGTACCCGGCAACCGCCCCGGCAACACGAGTTGCGGCAAAAAAACCAATCAGGGGCATAGCTGCCTGAAAAATTCCGAACCATGCCCCTGCAATAATTGATTTTTTAAGCCCGCCCTCCGAGCTGCCGAGTCCCAGCCCGACCCCCACGGCAAAAGCATCCGCAGACAGCCCGAGCGCGAGAAAAAACAGCTCCGGCGTTGTCACTTGGAGCCGGCGGCGGTACCCATAGCCCGCGCAAGTCCGCTGATGGGCAATGTTTGAAGCCAAACCTTGCCGGGGCCGGTTAATTTACCCAAAACAAGCCCTTCGCCGCCGAACGCGATATTTTTCAAGCCTTTTACAAACTCGATGCTGAACGAAACCGTCGGTTCCATAGCAGCAAGATAACCTTGGTCGATAATCAGTTTTTCACCGGGCGCGAGGTCATATTCTTTTGTATGCCCGTCGATTTCGATAAAAGCAAGCCCTTCTCCGCTGAGGCGTTGAAGAATAAAGCCCTCGCCGCCCCAAAAACCTGCGCCGAGCTTCTTGTTGAAGAAAATATCAATATCAACCCCGGATGTACACGCGATAAACGCCTTCTTTTGTGCAACAATGTCCTTCCCGCCGGACAAATCAAACGTCTTGATTTCGCCGGGAAATGACAGCCCGAAAGCAATTTCCTGATTATCCTCAAGTGCGGTGTAGTGGTTCAGGAAAAAGTCGTTCCCCGCAAGGGTACGCTTCAATCCCTTTAAAAGCCCGCCGGTCGAGCTTGTGTCCATTTTAATGCCCGCGGTACGCCAGCTCATTCCGCCGCGCTGCGTAATCATTTTTTCTCCTTTTGAAAGCTCGCAAATTACTACGGGAAACGGGTCACCCACGATTCGATGTTGCATAGTATTCCTCCTTTTAATTTTGGGTTCTCGCGGGGGGAACTTTTTTTACAAAAAAGTTTCACCTGTCAGAGCGTCCGAAAACCCTGTTGAGCTGTGCCGCATCACAAAAAAATGTCGGCATCGGGACATTCTTTTGTGATGCGGCAAATGCGAAACTGAGGTTTTCGAAACGCTCTGACGCACCCCCTCAAAAAATTTTATTAAAAATCGCGCAAAGCGCGATTTTTGTGTTTTTGCCCCGCTTTTTCCAAAAAGCGGGCAGGGTGCGGGACGGAGTCCCGTGATATTTATTTACAAAGCCTGTAAATTTCAACAACATCCTGCCACATCAGTTTTTTGAAATTGCCGATGCCGTGTTCGTTGCCGAAGAATGCGCCGGTGGCTTTTTTCGCCATGTCTTCAAAGGCGGATTCGGGAATGTCAAGCTCCGAGAGGGTGAGCGAAAGCCCGATTTTTTTGTAAAATTGTTCGAGGCGAGAGATGCCTTCGAGAACGATTGCGTCGGGGTCGCGGAAACTTTGCGAAACGCCCATAACGTTTACGGCAAATTGCACGAACATGTTTATGTTTTCCTTGTAAACATATTTCATCCACGCGGGAGTGAGAACCGCAAGCCCCGCACCGTGAGCAACGTCGTTGAAAGCGGAGAGTTCGTGTTCCATGCCGTGGCACGCCCAGTCCTGAACGCGCCCGATTCCGAGCCAGTTATTGTGCGCAATAATGCCGCCGAGCCCGACTTCCGCCCATGCTTCGTAGTTCGACATATCTTTCGCGCAAAGCAAGGCGTTTTTCATAACGGTGCGCAAAATTGTTTCGCACATGCCGTCGGTGATGTCACAATTTACTGTGTTGGTAAAATACCGTTCAAAAATGTGGGAAATAATATCCGCCACGCCGTAGCCGAGTTGTTCTTTCGGAAGAGATGTGAAGTAGTCGGGGTTTACAATTGAAACCACCGGACGAATCAAATCGCTTCCCATGCCGTATTTGCGGCCGAGTTTTTCGTTCGTAACAACGGAATTTCCGGACATTTCACTGCCGGCGGCGGGAATTGTTAAAATTACCGCAACGGGAAGAGCAGCGGTAATTTGCGCCTTGTCGTCAAAAATGTCCCAAACGTCGCCGTCGTATTTTACGCCCACGGCAATGGCTTTTGCGGAGTCTATTGCACTGCCGCCGCCGATTGCAAGCACAAAATCCACGCCTTCTTTTTTGCAAAGCGCGATGCCTTCATGTACAAGAGATAAGCGCGGGTTCGGTACAACGCCGCCGAGTTCAACAAATTCAATGTCGGCGGCCGTAAGAGATTTTTTTGTGTCGTCGTACAGCCCGCTGCGTTTAACCGAACCGCCGCCGTAGTGCAGCAAAACTTTTTTTGCGAAGGGTTTAATCAGTGTGCCGATTTGATGCTGTGTGTTTTTGCCGAAAACTAATTTTGTCGGCGTTTGAATTTCAAAATTTTGCATGATGCTCTCTCCTTATATTCTGACTTGACCTGATTCGATTTTGCGTAAAAGTTCGATGCCGTCTTCGGCTTGGGAAATCATTGCTTTGCTGCCGTTTCTGTACGAACGCGCTTTTACGAAGAATATTTTTGCATTGGGGAAATCTTTGACCATTATGCTGAGTTCGGCGACGAGTACGCAAAGTTGCTGAAGAACATCGGGCATTGCGTCGGTTTTTTCAAACGCGGCAAGATAGCCTTTTTGCGCGTTTTTCAGCGCGATTTCCGCCATTTGACGGTCGCCGACGTCTTCGTAAAGCCATTTCAGGCTTCGCCAAATTTTCGCGCTGTTCATCTCGTGGTCTTTGTAGAAAAGAGGCGCGCCTTTGAGCGCGAGATAATATCCCGCGAAAACGTTGTTTATGTTGCGGTCTTCAACCATATCGCCGCCGAATTGCGCTTTAAGTTCGGTGATTTGCGGAATATTTTCCTTGAAGCGGGAGATAATCGGCTTGGCGTACATTTCGCTGAACATGCTGTAGTAACACGCGGGGCATGTAACGATGTCGTAGTAATGCGATTGAATGCCGTTGACGTGGTTGCGGAAATCTTTGTCGCGATGCTCGACTTTGAGCTTCGTTGTGCGAACTGCCCATGCCTGAAAATTATTGTCGCAAACGGGGCAGGCGAAGGCTTTTTTGTAAATCAGGGCAGGGTCGGTGGGGGGTGCTTCGTATGTGTATAATTTATGCCCCGGCGGGAAAAGCCCTTCGACGGTAACTTCTACCGACCCCGGAGGCGGTTCGTCGGGCGACTGCGGCGGGGTTGCCGGTTGCGCATCCGGCGAAGCGGGCGAACCGCCCGACGTTGCGTCTGCCGGCGGCGCAACACCCGCTCTTGATTCAAGGCGTTGGCACAGGGTTTTGATTACTAAAAAAGTAAGCTCCGGGTTTGTTTCCAAAAATTCTTTCACCGAAGCCCGCGTTACTTCAAGCACGACGGAATCCTCTGCCGCAACTTCAGATGTTACATACTCTCTTTGGAGAAACAGCGTCGATTCGCCGAAAAAATTTCCCGGTTTTAAGGTTGCGAGCTTTTTTTCGCTCGGCTTTTGGTAATCCTTAAAAACATCCACCGAGCCTTCAACGACGATATACATCGCGTCGCCGGATTTGTCGCCCTCGGCAGCAATAAGACTGTTTGCGGAAAACTGCTTCGCGAACGAGCTGTTTTTTAATGCATTGATGTCCATGTGTTCCCTCCTGAATCATTTTTTCATAATTTTTTTTTTGCAATTTAAAAAATTTTTGCATTCGCCGTAAATATAATAGCACATAGGGATGTAAATGTAATCGTTTTGTAATTGCAATTTTTCAGCTCCGGCTTTATTCTGAGGAAAATCACACAAGGGGTGATTATTATGACAACATTAAAAAGCAACTCAGCCGGAATTTTGCGCGGAATCTTTTTCGCGGCTTTTTTCGCGGTCTTTTCGGTCGGATTATTTTTTGTTAATGCTTATGCCAATAACGGCGATTCGTCGCCGGGGAGTTTGTACATTCTTATACCGGGAAATTCGCCGCAAACAGTGTTTCAACAGCCGCATCCGTTGCCGGCCTGCCCCACAGTTGACGCGCCTGATTATTTGCCGTTTTATGAACTCGGCGACGCGCCGTTTTTTCAAACATTGCAATCAGAGCGGCAAGCGGAACGGCAGCCCGAATGGCGGTCGGAGATGCTTGGCGAACGCGAGCTTACGCGCCGACAGGAAGGCTTAGATATTTTGGGTACGATTCCGGATATAGACGACGCTTTTTCGTCAGCATCGTGCCTTAACGAGTACATTTCTGACAACATTGTTTCATCGCTTGTAAGCGAAGCGCGTCGGATTCGTGCGCGGTCGGTGACTTTCCGCCATGAATATCGCCCGTCGGAGTACATGGTTTCGCTTGTTATTTACGCCGATGTTTTGACGACGCTTCCGCATACACTGGTACGCAGCGTGAATTTTTGCACATATTCCGGGCAATTGATTTCGATGAACGAGGCCGTCGGTTTGGAAATTACCCCCCTCGCCGAACGCATTTTGGCGGAAATGGTTCGGCGAAACCCCGAGCATTATTATGCCGCGCTTTCATCGCCGATTACCGAACGCGCATTTTATTTCTCCGAAGGGCAGCTTGTGATTTTGTTTGACGGTTTCCGCTTGTCAACGCGAATCGGCGAGGTGCAATCTGTTGAACTTTCCCCCGACAGCATAAAAATGGTTGTTTTGTCGCCCGACGAATTTCGTACCGACGGGCCGTACGGCCTTAAAATGATTCCGCTTCGCGCAATGCTTGAAGGGCGGCTCGGTTTCGAAATGGAATGGATTGAGCTTGAGCGTCGTGCGGTTGTGCGGAGAAACGGCACAAGTTTAATCGAAATGCACGACGGCGATAACGAATACATTGTTTTCGGTACGCAACGCCGGTCGCTTGAAGTTGCGCCGCAAATAATGGGCGGCAGGTTGCATGTTCCGATTACATTTTTTGACCAAATTCTCCCGCTGACAACCTTTTCAATCGAACCGGACGGAAGCATAACTTTTCTCTCTTACATCGGGTGAGAGTGTTGGAAAATAGCTTGAGGGTACGGGCAAAGAACGCCCGCCATTGCTGTGCCTGCATCGCAGGAAAATGACGGCTTCAGGTCATTTTCCGAGATGCGGCATATGCGAAAGCGTAATTTTTCAACACTCTCCGGATAAATTCGGGCGTTGGCGGAAGCGGGAGTGTGCTTGCAAAAACTTGTTTACTTATTACCAAAACATGTCTATAATCACCTTGAACGCGAGGTGGTTTTTTTTGCGCGTAATCGCGGGTAAGGCAAAACGAACGCTGCTTGTCGCGCCGGAAGGTTTAAACACGCGCCCCACTGCCGACAGGGCAAAAGAAGGTTTATTTAACATTCTCGCGCCGAGGGTTCGCGGTGCGCGATTTTTGGATATGTTCTGCGGAAGCGGCGCGATTGGCATTGAGGCGTTAAGTCGCGGCGCGGCAGAAGCGGTTTTTGTCGAAAATTCGCCGGCGGCGATTAGCGCGTTACGAAAAAATTTGGCAAAAACGCGACTTTCGGATGCGGAAATTTTTGAATTGCCGGTTGAAACCGCTGTTTCGCGTTTTTCGACCAACGGGCGAAAATTTGATATAATTTTTCTTGACCCGCCGTACGGGTTCGATTTTCTGCCGGTTTCCGAGGCGCGAACTCTTCTCGCCGAGGGCGGAATAATAATCGTCGAAACCGACAGCTCGTTTCCCGCCGGCGACTTGACCCCGCACGACGTTCGTTTATACGGTCGCACAAAATTCCTGTTTTTTTGCGAGGATGACACATGACTACGGTTTATCCGGGCAGTTTCGACCCTGTTACGCTCGGCCATACGGACATTGCCCGCCGCGCGACAAAATTCGCCGACAGGGTAATTGTCGCCGTTTTAAAAAATCCCGACAAGCAAACGCTGTTTTCCGTCGATGAGCGCGTTGCCCTTTTAAAGGAAGCGTTTGCGGAGGACGGCAAAATCGAAGTTGAGTCGTTCGACGGACTTTTGGCGGACTTCGTAAAGCAAAAAAATGCCGACGCGATTTTGCGCGGGCTTCGCTCGCCGGAGGATTTCGGGCGTGAGAACAAATATGCCGCCGCAAACGCCGCCCTTTCGTCCGTTGATACAATTTTTCTCTCGGCAACGCCCGCGCTCGCTTTTGTGTCAAGCTCCATTGTTTGCGAGGCGGCGGCTCATATATATATAAACGATTCGGATGATTCGTTTGTCGCACAACTTGTTCCGCCCGGGGTTCGCGCCGCGCTGAGAGCGCGTTTCGCGACAAAAAACGCGAATCAGGGGGTTGTTTTGAACTCTTGATTCGCGTAAAAATTTGTGAGGTGACTGAATGGACGCGCTACTTGATTATTTGGATGACATCGAAGAGGTGCTTGACGGCAGCAAAAGCCTTCCCTTCACGAATAAAATTTCCGTGGAGAAAGACCGCGTGCTTGAAATTTTAAGTGAAATTCGTTTGAACCTGCCCGACGATATTCGTTCGGCGCAACGCATTTTGGGCGACCACGACCGCATTGTTGCCGACGCCGAGCGCAAGGCGCAGGTTATTCTTGAAGCTGCCGAAAATGAGGCGAAAATTCGCACTAATAACCATGAAATTTTTCGTCGCGCGTCGGACCAAGCCTCCGAAACCGTTGAGGACGCAAAAAAAGACGCCCGCGATTTACGACTAAACGCCTTGGATTACGCCGACTCCATGCTGAAAGATGCCGAAGACCAAATTAAAGAGTACATGGTAAGTATCGAGCAGCAGCATCAAAAAGTAATGGCGTATTTTAACCAGATTTCCGATGTAATTCACGAGAACCGACAGCAATTGCGGGTGCGCTAAGCGCACTTTGGACGCCGGGGGCATATGTGATTGCCACACATTCCCCCGAAGCCGGAGCAATCTCCCGTGCTGTAAAAAACCGCGCTTTTTAGGAGCGCGGTTTTTTGATTGCTTTTGCAGGAACACGCCTTACAGTGAATCAAATTAAGAAGCGTCCCGTCGGCTATGCATTGTCGCGAACGCACGTGAGAAGCCCGCTCAGGCTTCGGCGGAAAACGCGCAGAAGCCCGCGTTTCCCGCCTCGCCTTCTCGGTTCTCAACGGCGTTCGCTATCGTAAGCGGTTCGCTCGTTGTCGTTTTCGGGAAAAACACCCGAAAACAACCGGTCGCTCACCACAATGCACTTAACGCCGACGGTACGCAAATCAAATTGATTCACTATAATCAGCCGGCGGCTGCTCAAATTCCTTCCCGGTAATGATATACTGTATGGATACGCCGAAAATTTCATGCAGTCTCAGGCAGTTGTATGCGCTTATGTCGCGGACTCCGAGTTCAATCATCTTCAAAGAATACTTGAGTATTCCCATTTGC
>WQVC01000084.1 GCA_009781765.1 Defluviitaleaceae bacterium
CGTCCCTTGTTTATTTGGTTTTCGACTTTCCCGCATTTTGGGCATTTGCGGTTTTCGTCTATCGTTTGTTTTCTCATAGGGAGATTATATCATTAAGTGCGCCTAGGCGACACTCCCGAATCTTGCAAACGCCATCAGGCTTCTTAGAGCGTTCTTGCGCCGCCGGGGACTTGAACCCCGAACCTTCCGGTTATGAGCCGGATGCTCTGACCAATTGAGCTAACGGCGCGGATGGGGCGTTATTCGCTGAATTTAAGCCCCCATACCTTACACATTTCTTCGGCAGCACTTATGCCGCAGACGTGATAACGGCTGTTAAAAGTGTCTTGACCGATACGGTGGCACTCGTCGTGGTGCGTTGGACAAAGAGCCATTACGCGCATACCGAGGTGTATGATTTCCTTGCGATTGCGACCCATGCCGACCCTGTCCTCGGCGTGGTGTAAGTGCGCGTCCCCGCCGCAGACGATGCACCGTTTGTGCATTAACGCGCTGTACAAGGCGGCGTTAATGTCGTCCGTGCGGCTGATAAGCGGCTCGGTAAGCGGTATGCCCCATTCCAAGCAAAAGTCAAGCAAAAATGAAATGTAATGCCGCGCCGCCGTTACGCTGCAATCCGCGAGTGAAAAATACGTCGCGTTTTTGGCCGTCATAAACATGTGTTTCAGATACCAATGGTTTGTTTCTTGGTCATCGCCGTTATGAAGGGATATGTCACGCAGGGTTGCCCACGCTTTTTTACGTTGCTTCGCGCTGATGGTGCGTCCGTCGTCAATGCGGAGTTCGCCGCGCAAAAGCCCGTCATCGGAAAGTTTTTTCATTTCATCAGTAAGGCTTTCGCCGGGAGCAAGGACGATGAAGTACGTGCCGGCAGGGGCTTCCTTGTGAACTTTTGCTGTAATTTCTTTGTACACAGACGCCCCTCCACTCTAATAGCAAACGTAAACTTCTGCCCCGGTGAGCCGCTGCACGCGCTCCTTGAATGCCGCCGCGTCGCTGTTGTCCTCCGACATATGCAGGAGATAAATTTGCTTTACGCGGGTTAAATTCATCTCGCAAAGCATTTCCTCAAAACCGTCGATGCTCATATGGGTGTCGATAATTCGCGTCGCTAACGTGTGCGGAATGCGACCGCTTCTCACGTTCGCGCTCAAAATGTTGTGGTCGTAATTGCACTCGCACATGATGTGTGTGAGACCATCAAACTCGTAAGGAACATAATGAGTGTCGGTGACGTAGAGCAATCGTTCCCCGGTTTCGCGAGAAATTATGAAGAAACCCATATTTTCAGCCGCATCGTGTTCCAAGGCGAAAGGCATCACGGTAAAAGTGCCTATGTCGAAATACTCCATGCTTTTTACGATGCGCAATCGGTGTCCGCTCCACCCTTTGGCGGCGGCTGTGCCTTGCGATGCGTAAACGTCTATGCCCTTTTTCATAAGAGTGTCGGCTGTTTTTGCATGGTCTCCATGTTCGTGACTTACAAGGCAACCGCCAATGCCCGAAAGCCGAAAATCGCACCCTTTTTGAATTTCCCTGATGGGAATACCGGCTTCCAACAGTAGGGATGTTTCGCCGTCGGAAATCCGATAGCAGTTGCCTTTACTGCCGGAAGCCAGTATTTTAATTCTCATTAAAAATCGTCGTCGTCCTCATCCGTCGGCGGTGCATCGGCGGGAGGCGCAGGGTCGGGAGTGGGTGCAGGGTCTTGCTTGGGTTCAGGCGCAGAAGGTTCTTCGGGTGATTCCTTCGCCGCCGGCGCGGGAGGCGGCGGGACTTTGGTTTTTTCGGGCTTTTTATCCGAGCCGGGGATTTCAAAATACTGTTCTCGGCTTGCCATGCCGTCCGCAAGAGATTTGTACACCTTGGCAAGGCGCAACACGTCCTTGCGAGTAAAGGCATCAGACTTGCAGCCAATGAATTTCTCAAGCATCACTTGCGTGACCTGATGGTCGCTCTCAAAAGTCAGAATCATACCGCGCACAGTGTCAATCAACGGCGTTTTGCTGTCCCCGACAATAGTTTTTTCGCATTGCTTCACAGCTGCGTCTACAACATCGCCGGGTATAATACCCATGATGCAAGCCCTTAAACGCCGCGCTCCCATGTTGGCAGTCATTTCATAAATATCGCGAGATTCTTTCAATTTGTAACCGCCTGTTTTTGTATCGCGCCAATGTTTCACTACAAATACCTTGGTTACGCGGGTGTTTGCCTCCAAGTCCCAAGCGTAGGCCATCATCGTACTTTCACCGTTTTTTTGCTCCAGTTCGACAATGCCGGTGTCAATATTTCCCCAACATTGAGCGGCTGTTTCCATAAGGCGTATACTGGGTCCTGTTACCTTTGCGCCACCTCGCGCATATTCGTACATGGCCTGTTCCGCGAGGTTTTTTCGTTCACATGCTTTTATAATCCGCGCAAAAGCGGCGTTCTCATCGCGAGGAAACTTCCGGGCGACAATCATTGCGGCTTGCACTTCTTGGGCTTGGCGAGTTGACACCATTTCATTCCCGACTGATTTTTGTTCGGGAGAATCGTAATCGTTTGTTGCAACTGCATAATCCATATTGACCTCCTGTTCAGGCGGAGATTTCATCCGCCGTGTCTGTAATAGTCAAAGGTTGCATACCTTTTTCGCGCTTGCCGAGGTTTTGCGGATTTTCCTCGTCGAGATTGGCAAGATGCTGAATCCTTTTCAATTTATCTAAGGGGCATCCGATTTTGTTCGACGGCACATCAATCTCAACAACTTTTCCAATGCCGAAACCGTTCGCCGTCGGAACTTTCACGATGTCACCCACGTTCAAGGGAATACCGGCAATATAGCTGTATTCCTTGCCGGAAAAGTCATCGGGATTTTTCTTGCTTTGAAATTTCACAAGTACGATGCTCATTGAGAATCTCCTTTCTGTGTCGCGCAACGTGACGCTTTCAACAATCCGATGAATGCATGTATGCCGCGTTTATTGCTTCCGAGTATTTTTCCGGTATCTGCCCAAAATTGAAAAACTTTGTTGTCGCCCTTCGTCCATGCGTGAATATGTCCGATTGCATGGTTCTTTACAGAAAACTCAATGTCGTTTTTGTTGAACTCCGCAATGGCATACCGAATGCGGTCAGGCGTTTTGGCTACACGCTCATCGTGACGTTGTTTAAGAAGCGATTTCAGCGCATCAAACTCTTCCCGCATGTCATGCCCCCACAACTTCAAGTCGCAAGGATTTGTCGGCCGCGCTGACCACCAAGCGGATTAACTGTCCGTCGATTTCCTGTAAACGGGTTACACCTTCGGCATTGTCTGCGAATACAGGGACGGACTTCTCCCAATGCGTTGCCAAAGCGTTAATAATTTCAAGCCCGGCGTTTACTTTGGCGGCATTGTTGGCAAGGGCGTAAGGCACCATTTGACCGTATTCACCCGGTATCATTACTTCGCAATCCTCTTTGATTCCGCCGTTGATTTGTTCAACAAAGAGCCGGAAGCGTACCGACGCGAACTTACTGTTGATTCGCTCAGTCAGCATTGAAACCTTGGCTTTGATAAATTCTTCGCAAAGGTGTACACCGCGCTCGATGTTTTCAAATTCGCCGGAGAGATGTTTTTCTTCTGCCGCGAGGTCGTCAATTCGCGCTTGTTGTTGTTCAGCAAGGGAGATTTTCGACTTTTTGGCTTGAAGGTCATCTATCTCCCGTCGCTTTTCGGCGATTTTGCTGTTAAGTAAATTAAGTTGGTTGGCAACGGTGGAGCTTGCTTTTGTTGCGTCGGACTCCAGTTCGGAAATCTGCTCCATTGCGGAGGTGTATGCCTCAGTGCTTTCAAACGGCGGAGGAGTTACAACTTTTTTCTCGGCCTCCGCGATAAGCGCGTCGAAAGATGCTGCCGACGTTTTTTCGGCTTCGATTTCTTGTTTCAAGGCTTCGATTTTCGCTTCGGCAGCGGCAATCATCTCTTTGCTGCAGGTCTTTCCACCCTCTGCTTTGATGGCTTCGAGCTGTTGAGATTTATTTTTATTGAAATTTTCTCTTGCGGCGACGACGTCCTCCTCGGGAAGGGGGCGCATACAAGCGTCGCAAGTGTCTTTGCCCGTCCATTCCGCAGCCCTTACACGTTGAAGTTCGTTCTTTAACTTTTGGTTCATATTTTTCAGCGATGTAAGATTATTTTGCGCGGAAGCAAGGCGAGCTTCCTTGGCGGAAAGCGTATTCCGAATATGGCTCTGTTCCGTTCGCAGTCGGCTGACCTCGGCAAGCACGGCCTCGTTCGTCTTGGCGTTTGTTTCGGCGTAGGCGGCACGGGATTCGGCGATTTTGGTTTTAATCGCGGATATTTCCTTGCGAACGGTGTCCGCTGTGGCATCGTCGGACATGGCTTCTTGACGCTCGCTCTCCAACCTTTCAATCGAAGAATTAAGCGCAGCGATTTTTGCATTGATAGGACCGGACGACAGCCCGGTTAAGTCGGGAATGGCTTTTTTAGCCTCGTCGATACGGGCCGGGATAAGTTGCAGTTTTTTGTTAATGTCGGAGCGTTGGGCGGCGGCGATTTTTTTGTACTCATCAACGGAATAGTGTTTCCCGACCGTGCCGGGGATTGTTAAATATTCAAGCAAGTCACCCAAGTGCGGGCTTTCGGTTATAACATCCTCATCGGAAACGTTGCCGCACATTTCGAGCAAGATGCGACGGCGTTGTTCCCAGTGCAAAATTTCCGGGAAGTAGTTGGGCATCATAAGCATCTGCACCTGTTCTTCCTTACCGATGCAATGCTCGATAAAGGTGACATACTCTTTCTCCTTCACAGGGACGCCGTTGATGTAATAATCAACCACGTGGCCGCTGAACTCCTCTTGCGTCGAGCCGCGCTTTTTCTTCCAATCTTCTTTGAGAACTTTCCGAAGTGTAATGATTTCTCCGTCGTCGAGGGAAAATACTGCCTCGACACCGTGGTCGAGATAGTGCAGGTCGCCGTCCGTGCCTTTTGTTTTGGGCGAGTAGTTTTTCGCACCGGTACTTGCTTTGCCGAAAAGTAACCATGTTACGGCGTTGAAAACCGTGGTTTTGCCGGCTGCATTATCGCCGTAAATATTGGCGTTCGCCCCGCCGAAGTTGAAACTCGCGTCGCGGACGCCTTGAAAATTTAAAAGATGTAATTTGTATAAACGCATATTTTTCCTCCTGACAGATATTTGTGTGTAAAGCATTGCGTGTTATTGAAACACCCGGTAGAATGCACAAAACAGAGGTAAGTTCCTCACAACAGGCCGTCAGCTTCGTTCCCCAACGTGTGCGGCTTGTTTTTGTTTTGCGGCGAGCCGTTTGGCGACACCTTCGATTTTGACGGCGGCACTGGCTATAACCACAGAGATTGCGTATTCCAGTACATAAGTTCCTCCGCATCCGCCGTCAGCACCCGACGCGCAGGTGATTCGTTCGCTTCCGCTCGTCAATCCGAGTCGCGGCGTTTCCTCAATTTCGACGGTGGTTTCAAGCCCGCAGTACAGACACGTTGATACTTCCCAGTATTTCATGTCAATCGCTCCCTTCTCCTAATGCGGCGATGTAGCCGGCAATATAAGCCCCAAAAAGTGCTTCAGTAACCATCGTGGCGAACTCACCATCACTTTCATATTCCGCAATATCACGGTAATGTTCGCTAATCTTGTTAATGGGTTCAGTGATTACAGCAATAATTTCATATTTGCCACCGGCGCATTTCCTGCAATACGCAGCTCTGTATTCCTTGCTGCATTCTCCGTCGTCGTGAATGTCGCGATACAACTCGCGGCACTCCTCACTGCACTTATCCCCGGTGTGTTCATTTCGGCATTGTTTTTGCGCGTCAGAGGGAGATTCGGCGGAAAATATTTTCCATACCACGCTACCGTCCCCATAACGACGAACTACAGCGAAATCAGGGCGAAACGTTGTCGTTGTAACTGTGGTCATAGCAGTCACTCCTTTCTTTTAAATTTCACCTATAAATGTTGAATAAGCCCAAAACATAAGCATGAAGATTGCCGTGCTGATTGCGCAAAAGGCTATTTCGCGCAGGATTTTTCTGCTCATTGGCATACACCCCTCATTCGGCTTTTCTAACGGGGATTTTCCAACGTCCCTCAAACTTCACTGCGCCTTCGATTTTCCCGGCCGTAAGCCACTTTAAAACGGTTACATAGTGGGACTTGATGATTTTGGCAAACTCCTTCGGCGTTACATACTCAACGCTATTTGTTATGCGGGGGAGCTTTTGTTGGTTTCTTTCTTGCGCCATAAATGCCTTGACGTCCATGAAATTCACTTCCCTTCTGTTTGCAGAATCGCTCGTCCACTTTCCATGTGTCGCGCTTCACGCTCACGCCTCGCTATCGTTGTGACAGCAGGGGCGACCACTGTCTTGGTCTTCGTAGTAGTAACTAACTGCACTCTTCGCAAGGGTGACTACGGTTATGAGTGCATTTGGGGTTGGCAGACGGTTCGGTCGATGCTTCCTCGGTTTGACTTTTGGCTTCTTCATTCAAAAGTTCGGCGGCTGTGTCGTAGCTGATACCGCAAATAAGTGAATAGGCTTCTGTCATTGCGCAAGAATGGGCGGCCGCTCTATCAAGTTCCTTGCGTTGGTAGGCTGTCATGTTGCTACGGTTTCCCGTGTGCTGTGCATTCAGCGTTGCAAACTTCTGTATGGCTTCGACCGCCGAATTCTTGAGGCGAAGCAAGCGGTCGTTTTCGCGGTAGTGTTCGCAGGGGTGTATAGTGGATGAACTGGCGTTTCCGTAGCCCATCTTGGGGCAATCAACTAAGCCAAGGGATTGTTCGCCCTCTTGCGGAATGGCGAAAACGCAGGTGCGGCAAAGATTGTCACGGATGGATTTTGTAGTTATGTTCATGGACGATGCTCCTTTCAGTTTTAGGGAGAACTGGAACGGCTAAGCTCCGACGGTCATAAGGTCGTACAGTTTGGCTTTAAGGGTGATAAGTTCTTGTGCTTGGTCGTAGTTTGTGGCTTTGAGGGCGCGGTTTTCGATGCAATAATGGTCATACATTTTTCTTAAACGCTCGACCTCTTCCGTTGCGTCCTTGTGTAAAGCTGTTAAACATTGAACTTGCTCCGTGAGGTGGTCTGCGTGGTTGGCGGCGGCGTAACGAATGTCGAAGAGAGTAGTAATCGTGTCGTCGCTATCAAGGTAAATTTGGTCGTGTTCAGATTCGATGCCCGTGCCTCCGTATACCATCGCTTTAATCCCGGGGGCGTTTATCGGAATCCTTACTGCCTTGATTTCGGTGGCGTTTTCACCGAGGACATATTCCTTGTAATCGTAGTTCCGGTTGTCGTTGCGACCTTCGCGGATTTCGGCAATCCGGTTGGATTTGATTGTGTAGGTCATGTTTATGCTCCTTTCGAATAATCGCGTGAGGGGCGATTGCCTCTCCGAACGCAGCAGCCGTTTTTCTCAAAATATATGGTTTTTTTCATTTGGCGTCCCCTTGTGATTCGGGGTACGGCACAAACACTTTTTTGACCGGGCTTGTGTCGCAGTAACGGACAGAAATGTCTTCACTGCTCCAGAATCTAATAATGCCCTCATCATCAAGGCGTTCTTCATGGAAATACTCTCCATGTTCATTGCAGTATGTTGTGACGCTGCCCAAGATTTTCCGATGACACCCACCGCCTGACAAGACTTTGTCTCTGGCTGCCCTGTATTCGGAGGTAGCGACAAGTCCACGAGGCATTTCTAATGCTGAATATCCTACAGAGTTCTTTTCCGCGCAGAGCCAAGTGGTTAAACCTTCCCATACACGAAAGGCTTGTTGCTCGTCGCGGTAGTCGGCTATAAGAATCCCATCAGATTTATTAGGTTCAGACGCAATAATTTCAAGCAAAAAACCATCTGCATTGCGAATAGTTTTTGTGCTAAAAGACAACGTGGAATTTTCTCCGAAAGCAATTTGGCGGGTTCGACATTGCGATACAATCACTCTCATGCAAAATTTCCTTTCTTTTTAGGTTTATTTGGGATGCGGATATTCCTTGTCGAGCTGCGTAAGTTCCGCGATTAACGCTTTACGGACGAGCGCGTTTTCGGAAATGCGCTTCTCGTTGCATTCGTATTCTTGTTTGAAACTCATCACGCCACCTCCAATAACATGCTTTCAAGCCTTTGCTTTTCAGCAATTAAATCGTGAGTGCGGAAAATTTCTTCGCAGGTTGCGAAAGAGCCTTTGCCGTGCGAAGTACCGCGTGTGCCGAAGTTTATTGCGTAGGACAGTTTTTCGATTTTCGCCGCAAGTTCCGGGTTTCTTGCCAACGCCTCAGCTCTTTCAGCTTGACGAGCGGCGTATTCTGCGGCGATTGCTTGACGCTTTTGCGCCTCGGCTATTGACGCCTTAGCTTGCGTCCATACAAGGCGAAGGCAATGCCCGAATGTGCGGTTAAGGTTGTATCTTTTTGCTTCGCGGAAGTCGCTCCAAGCCTTTTTCATAATTTCCGATTTGTTGTAGTTCGTCATGCTGATTCCTCGCTTTCGTTCGGCATTTCAAGCCCTAAAAAGTTGTAAACGTCGCGCTTGTATGAAGGCGTTTTACTTGTTTGCGTTATTACTTTACATACGTCGGTCGGAAACAATCCTACTGCAAGAGCGATGTCCCGCTGTTTTACGTTCATGTCAATCATGCGCTTCCTGATGCGGCGTTCCTCGGGACAAGGTTCGCGCCGCGCTTTTGCCGTTGCTGTCATCTCGTGTCACCTCCTGTACTTTATTGACATAGGTTGTTTGTTGTTGGTATAATTTCCCCCTGCGAAGCATCTGCCCGAAAACGGGCGGGTGCTTTGTTGGTTCTTAGTATAATTACGAAATCTTAATTCGTCAAGCGCAAAATTGCGATTTCGTAAAATAATTTTCAGGAGGTGGTTCATGGGTATTGTTGAGCGCATTTATGCGTTAAAAGAAAGTGCCAATATCAGCGCAAAAGACTTGGCTGAGGCATCAGGGGTGAGCGCGGCTACATTGTCGCAATGGAAAAAAGGGCTTCAGAAGCCCTCAACAGACGCAGTAATAAAAATCGCTGATTATTTCGGCGTAAGTACCGACTACCTTTTAAAAGGGGAAGTACCGCACGAGCGGAAAAAAAATGAAAGTAATGGTCTTTCTATGAAAACGGCGAAAGTTAAGCGACGCGTCGAGTTTGATGTCGTAAAAAACGGTCTCATTGCGCTTTTTAATTTTAAGTTGTCAAATAAAATGCCATATGATGACGCTATGGGTCGGTTAGGAGCGAGATTGAAAAGTTCTTTGTGTGAAATGTTTTCTAACGATATTTCCGAAGAACGAATAAGAGAATTTGTCGCATTAACTCTCAATTTTAATGATGGCTATACAGGTGACACATCTGATTTTCCCAACTACTCAGAGTTTAAGAAAATGATGTCACATAAGCCGCATTGCAAGGAAGATGCCGCAATTGAACTCCTCAGCGATTTGAATGATGAGCTTGAAATAATGAAAGCTGAAAAGGACGAGGAATTGGTTTTTGGGGAAGCGACAAGTTCATGAATTGTCGCAACGCGATAACTCGCGGTTGAGCTTGCATTACGTCAACCCCAACCCGTCAAAAGAAAAACCGCAACGCAAACCCACTTGCCAAAAAAGAAATGGCATAATCTACTGTGCCGAATTTGGAGCAGAACTGCTCCTCGAACCTCCGAAACTCGAATAAAAAAAACACCCGCCATTTTTGGCGGGTTAAATAAGCATATGGGGTGGTGCAATATGGAATTTTTAACGATGCAAACCGCCCAAATAGGCTTACGGTTTCTCATTGGTAGTGAAACGGCAACGATTGCAGACATTGACAGGAGGCAAGGGATTATCTTTGTGCGCTATGAGAATAAGAATACCGAACCTCAAAAGCGAGCATCCCAAATAACGAAGAAGAAACTTGAATCAGAAAATTACGAAATAATCAGATGAGTTTTCCATTTAGGGATTTCTAAAAATCAGCGCGACCGGGCGCGATAAAAAAATTATACATAGCCCGAAAGGGCGAAAAATGCGCATAGCGCGGAAAAGGGGATATAAAAAATGAAAAAAGAGTGGTATTTACAGATATGGTTCTTATGTACTTTATTCGCATTTTCGTTTCTTGTTGTACCCTTAGTAGTTGGAATAATTCTCCTTGTTATGTCAATGCGTAGGGATAATCAGAACTGGCTCGCACTCGAAAATAAGTTAACTGAATTTGGCGCAATGGATGCAATTCAAAGGCAAAAACATATGGATGAACTTGTCGAGAAAATATCTGATTTGGAAGAGCAACACGGAAAAATCCAATCTGATATAAAAGCGGTGCGGGAATTAACTGCTGTCTATAACGAACAAGCTATGCTCATAGAATTTGGCTTATACACTCCACATTACGATTTTATGACAAGCGACCATTATAAGTCAGAGCTCGAAAAAATAAGAGTACAGCAGAAGGAAATGATAAAAAATGGTACAGCCGTGTCGGGAAGTAAAGGTTGGACTGTAAACGGAAGCCAAGCAAAAGGCAGCAAAATGGTGAAAGACATGCAGAAGCTCCTGTTGCGTGCTTTCAACGGCGAATGTGACGGAATCGTAAACAAGGTTAAGTACAATAATTTTGATGCAAGTTTGAAGCGAATAACGACATCCAGCGACGCTGTTTCAAAGCTCGGGACAATGATGAGTATTGCCATAAATCGTCCGTACTACAACCTTAAAATAGACGAGCTGCGACTCGCATTCGAATATCAACAAAAGAAACAGCAGGAAAGGGAAGAACAAAAAGAACTTAGAGCGCAAATGCGAGAAGAAGAAAAATTGCGGCGAGAACTTGAAAGGGAGCGCGAGAAAATTCAAAAGGAGCAATCGCACTATCAGAATGCCTTGAAAAAAATCAATTTGCAGTTGGAATCTGCCTCCGATGAAGCTCGTGACGATTTGCTTGCAAGAAAATCTGAAATTGAAGCGAAAATTGAGGATGCCGAAAAAGCCATAAAAGAAGTTGATTACAGAGAGGCAAACCAAAAAGCAGGGTACGTTTATATCGTTTCAAACATAGGCTCATTTGGGGAAGATGTGTATAAAATTGGCATGACCCGCAGACTTGACCCGCAAGACAGAATTGACGAACTGGGGAGTGCATCCGTGCCTTTCAATTTTGATATTCATGCAATGATATTTAGTGAAGATGCTCCGAAATTGGAAGCAGCATTACACAGGGCGTTTGAAGCTAAGAAATTGAACTGGGTAAATACACGAAGAGAGTTCTTCAATGTAACGCTTGACGAAATAAAGGATGTTATCAACAAGAACTACGATAAAATAGCAGAATTTATTGAACTTGCGGATGCGGAGCAATACCGTGTTTCACAAAAAATGAAAAATATTGATGGTTCAACTGCTACATAAAAGAGGAGGCAACGAATGAAAACCATAACCTTACTCGAATACGAAGCCAATGCCGCCGAAATCCACACCGGGGTTATGCGCGACGGCGACATCATCTGCGTGAACTGCAAAGGTGACGGAAAATTCGTAATCGTCGAAGAATCACAGTATAACGCTATGAATAATGCCTTTCAAACTGTAATCGCCGCTGCAAATATGGGTGACGAAACACACAAGGCTGTCCAACGTGCCGCGAAGGTTGCCGGGGTTAAGGGCAGTTATGGGCGCGACGTATAAAGGAGGGCGTTTCGATTATGTCTAAACGCACGAACGGTGAAGGAACAGTTTGGCAAGACAAGCGCGGTCTTTGGCGAGCCGAAATTACTCTCGGTTATGAAGAAGTAAACGGCAAAAAAAAGCGAATAAAAAAAGGGCTTTCCAGTAAAGACCGAGAAACGCTCCTCAAAAAAATGAATGCGGAACAACATCGAGTTGACCGAAATATCGTTGTGAAAAACAGTGATTATACTGTTACCGAATGGGTCAAGTTTTGGCTTGAAAATTATAAAATGTATGTGTTGAAGCCAACAACATATGACAGCTACGAATATGCGCTTACCCATCACATTAGAACTGCCGTTGGAAATCTACGGCTTAATAAAGTGCGTTCGGACAATATCCAACAATTATACAATCAAATGCATAAGCGTGGATTATCTTCAAATACAATTCGCATTGTTCACGCGACACTATCGCAGGCGTTTGACCAAGCAATAAAAAATGAGCTTATGTACGTAAATCCGTGTGGTGCGACCGTGCGTCCCAAGTCATCAAAAAGGAAAGCGGAAGCAATGACTGCATCGGAACAAGAAGCGTTCACAAAACACTGTGGAAGCTCGACATTTCACGTATTTTTTATTTTTCTCCTTCACACAGGACTGAGAGTTGGAGAGGGGCAAGCCCTTACTTGGCGCGATATTGATTTCAAGGAAAAGTGTATTTCGATAAATAAAACCGCATCCACAGTGAAAAATCGTGATGAGGGCGCGTCGGCGCGAACTAAAATTATTATTGACTCCACAAAAACCGCTCACGGTGTCCGTAGCGTACCAATGAACAGTACAGTCGAAAAGATTTTGCGAACCCTTGAATCGGGGAGGAATAATAACATTTTTATTTTTTCGTCGCGTAACGGAACTATGTTGTCGGCTCGAAACATCACCCGCTCGTATAAAATACTACTGGAAAGCGCAGGACTTCCGAGTACCTACACAGTACATACAACCCGGCACACGTTCGCGACGCGACTTCTTGAAAAGGGAGTTAACCCTAAGACCGCGAGCGACTTACTCGGACATTCTTCCGTGCAAATTACCTTGGACTTATACAGCCACGTTCTGCCGAACGTCAAAACCGATGCGGTGAGTTTATTGGATTGATACGTAAAAAATGTGTTTATACCTCGCTATGTAGTGTGGTAATGGTGTGGTAATAAAATATTATCGTCCGCAAATTTTCGCTGTTTTACGCTATGCATTATTTTTTCTTGAATAGCACATGTAAGCAAAAAAACACTGATTATACAGGCGTTTTTCAGCTTTTATCAGTGTATTTTGTAATCAGCAGGTCATCGGTTCGAGTCCGATTGTCGGCTTACTATCCTTACCGAAAACAAGCATCTCGCGGAGGTGCTTTTTTTCTGCCTTCCCCTTCGCGACGGTCGTGCGTCCGCCC
>WQVC01000085.1 GCA_009781765.1 Defluviitaleaceae bacterium
AAATTTGCGTACATGCATTGTGGTGCGCGACCGGTTGTTTTCGGGCGTTCTTCCCGAAAACGACAACGAGCGCACCGCTCACAATGCATAGCAAATTTTCCGTACCGAAACAAAAACTGCTATGTAGGAGGCATTTATGAAAACACCGCGCGGAGAGCGTCTGCATATCGGCATTTTCGGCAAGCGAAATGCAGGCAAGTCGAGTCTGCTGAACGCCCTTATCGGGCAAAATTTTGCGGTTGTGTCGGCGGAAAAAGGCACAACAACCGACCCTGTGTATAAATCTATGGAGCTGCTGCCGGTCGGACCGGTAGTTTTTATCGACACGGCGGGAATCGACGACTCCGGCGAAGTCGGCGAACTTCGCATAAAAAAAACGCGAAACATCCTGCGCAAGGTTGATTTCGCGATTTTGGTAATCGACGCGACGGAAGGAATCACGGCGGAGGACACAGAGTTGCGCCGCGAATTTGAAGCGTCGGGCATAAATTTTTTGACGGTGTACAACAAGGCGGATATCGTGCCGGATTCGCCGGAAGTTTCCCTGCCCCGCCATGATTTCCGAGCGCACACTCTGTATGCAAGCGCGAAAACCGGCGCGGGCATCAACGAGCTGAAAGAAAAAATCGCGGAAATGAACGCAACCGCCCGCGAAGAATCGCCGCTTGTTTCCGATTTAATTTCGCCGGGCGACACGGTTGTGCTTGTTGTTCCCATCGACGACGCCGCACCGAAGGGGCGAATTATTCTGCCGCAACAGCAGGTGCTTCGCGAAATTTTAGACGTCGGGGCAATCGCGATTGTTTGCCGCGAAACGGAATACCCGGCAATTCCGTTTGATGTAAGTATAGCGAACGACCTTGAGAACAGTGAAGGCGAGGCGGAAAATCGCGGGCTTCAGCGCGTTTTCCGACGACGCCCGAACGGGCTTCTCAAGTACGTTCGCGATAATCTTCGCGACGAAAAATGCGTTGAGTCGCATACACACACTCCCCCCCGAAATCCGGCTCTCGTAATTACCGATTCGCAGGTTTTTCGCCAAATTGCGGCAGCTACTCCGCCCGAAATTCCGCTTACGTCGTTTTCAATTTTGATGGCGCGTCGCAAGGGAGCGTTGGCGGAAGCCGTGCGAGGCGCACACGCTTTGGACAAAATCGCAAACGGCGATACCATTTTAATTGCCGAAGCCTGCACACATCATCGGCAATGCGGCGACATCGCAACGGTAAAATTACCGCGCCTTATTGAGGCGCATTCAGCGCGCCAAGCACGCATTGAACACCGGGGACATATGTCTGCATCGGCACATTCCCTCGAAGCCGGATGCAGTTTCGTATGCAATGAAAAAACCGGAGCGCGTCCGGCATACGAATTCACCTCCGGCGGCGAGTTTCCGGAGGATTTGTCAAAATACAGCCTTATAATTCACTGCGGCGCGTGTATGCTTAACCGACGCGAAATGCTTTTTCGCCAAAACGCCGCCGTGCAAGCCGGAGTTCCGATTACAAACTTCGGCATCGCCATAAGCTGCATGACGGGCATTTTAGAACGCGCGGTGGAATGCTTCGAAGTTTAGTAAAAGCGCATTACGAGTGAAATTAGGAGGGTAGCTCATAAGAAATGCCAAATTGACGAAAATTTATACCACCAAAACGGCTATGAACACCGCGCCTTAAAACCGTTCCGCATATCATCGTATGATGCGCGGTGCGTGGGGATATCCCTACCCTTGTAACCGATAAATCAAGCAGCCGCTTCCATGCCAAAGGACGAACCCTGCCATCGCAGGAAGGGGCGTCATCCCGCGGTAATGTGGAGTGAAAACTCTGCACCGCCGAAATTCTCGGGATTTCGGATGCTTACATAAAGGCGAATTGTAGCAGTCCAACAGAGCAATTTCAAGCGAAATTGCTCTGTTCCCGGTTTTTAAGAATGTACTTTATGTCCTCTATTGATGCGAGAGGGGTTATTGATTTTGACGTGTCAAGAGTGTTATTCAGTTCGTCGATTATCTTTGATATGTTTTCTATGGAGCGTTCTTCGTCATCTGTTGAAAAATAGACCCTGACAAGACTATGCGTGTATCTGTCATCATGTGAAAACGTCTTCCGATCTGCATTCTCGTCATACCATATTATAGGGTACGGCCGCTCGTTCCAGACCCCTTTCAATTTTACACAGTCAATAAGCTGCATCCGTTTTTGTGCTGCTTCGCGTATCTCAATGTTATCGGTGTCTGTATCGCCGTTTATCAAATAAGCAATTTTAGGGTCAATTGCAATTTTTTCACGAATTGAGCGTTCAGCTATGCGGAAACCTTCGTCAATTTCAGGACCGAGAAAGTCAAGTTCGATGGCGTCGCTTATCCATGATACAAGAGTATCAAAACTCACGGGCGAACTCTCTTCAATACTTTTGTCAATATTCTTTAGGAATCTCTCGTGTGCCGCATCTATCATTCGCTTTACGTCGATAGCTATGCTTTTTTTGACATAGATATTACATTGCTTGAATTTCTTGCCCTCAGCATCTTTGCTCGCTGTATTTTGGTCATCGGGATTATGTCCTTCGTGGGCAGAGGCAATCCATAACGCTCCTTTAAAATACCCTGTCTTTCCCACATCCTCCTTTTCAAGCGCAGTTTGAAATTCGCGTTGCGCCAACATCATTGCTTTATGAAGTTTTTTTGGTGCTTCTAATATGTCCCTAATTTTTTCAACTTCAAGATAGAATAAAACTTCGTCGCCGCTATGTTTCCATACCTTTGCCTTTATAATATTCTTGTACTCAAGCAAAACCTGTTCCTTTATAATTTCGTAAAACCTCATAAGGGCTGAAGTCCATTTCTTCTGGCGTTCTGATTTAAACTTTGTGCCGTTGACTAAGTCTACGGAGAAAAACATAAAAACGCGAGGGTCATCAGATGAACCCTCGCTTAAAGGCGATTTTTTCAATAAGGATTTGTTTGCGTCAGCTATACCTTGCAGTATGCTTTTTCCGTCTACCTCCCCCATATCCCCAAACACCGCCCTCTCTTTTTAGCGTCAATTACAGCTACATTAAAATGCTTTGCGATTTCCTCTATGTCATTGGAGCTTTCCTTCGCAACTTTTATAAATCCCTCTTCCGGCATTAAAAATGCTGCAGCAAATTCATCGGCCTCTTCCTCAACAATAGAATAAATCCCCAATACCTTATTATAATTGTCGCCAATATTGACGGAATCCCAATTTTTAGTGCCGTAGCCCATGTGAATCAGCAAGTGACCAAGCTCGTGCGCAGTCGTAAACCTTTGTTGTTCGGAGGAGTAGGCTCCGGTCTTGTCAAGATAAATAGTAAAACTTTCGCTTGACTTCTTAACGACTTGTTCGTACAAATAGTCTTTGGAGGTTTCTTCTATTCTTCCACCCAACCTCGCTACAATATCACCAAATTTGCCAATAGGTTCATCTGTAGCCACGGCAAATAATTCGCGTATTTTGCCAGCGAAGTCGTTGATAGCCTGCCTTCTTTCATTAGTCATAATAAACACCCTCCCGTTACCCTCCAATTCTACCGGATTAACAATTTTTTTGTCAATAACTAAAGCGTGCTTTTGTCAAGCACTTTCTACAGGTAGCTTTTACAAAAATATGCGGACTTAGTCGCAAAAATTACAAAACAAAAAAGCAACTGACCCTTTTGAAGATTTCCAGAAGGTCAATTGCCATACCCGGCTATTGTTTTACCAACTACTTTAGGGCGTGCAACCCTCTTCCGATAATGCATGGATTTTGAGGCGATTTTGCGCCGGATGATGAAGTTTGGAGCAGCGTGCAGGATACACTCAAGAGAAAACTGACGAAACGCAGTGCAAAATCGACTAAAAGACGGGCGTTAGCAAAAGCGGTAACGCGCTCTGGCTTGATTTCATCTTACATCACGGAAGCGACATATCAACGGCATCGCTCGGCATGTTATATGCGCGCGGCGAAAGCGACACGGAAAAAACTTTCGGGCCGTCGGGCAAACAATTGCGCTTGAATTGTTGCGAAAAAAATCTGCTGTAAAAAATTTTTTGCCGGCGCGAAATTTCTTCCGAAGTAAACTTGCCCTCAAACACAGACTTTGCAAGGGCAAAAATGCTCGCGGGAGTGCGACCGTTCAGCATATACCAAAGGAAAAAATCGTGAAGCTCGTAAGAGCCCAAAATATCTTCGGTGCGCTGAACGATTTCGCCGCCTTGCGGAGGCAAAAGCTCGGGACTTATCGGAGTTGCCAAAATATCGGCGAGAACTTTCGCGAGAGCGGGGTTGCAGCCGGAAACCGGCGATTGCTTTTCGCGTCCTGCGCAGGTCGAAGAAACATGCGGCGAATTTTTATCCGCGTCTTTGCCGCCGCACATCGGGTAACGTTCGCCTCGCTTGTTGTTGCCTGCCGCTGAGCGTCTTGCTTTTTCAGCAAAATGCTCAACAATTTTGCGCACAACCGTTTTCGGCACACCGGAATTTACGCCGTACATACTTAAATGGTCGCCGCCGAACGTCGTAAACCCGAGCGCGAGTTCGGATAAATTTCCGCTGCCCACAACAAGCCCGTTATTTTGATTCGCGAGGCTCATTAAAACAAGCGTCCGTACGCGCGCTTGCGCGTTTTCAAACGTAGTGTCGCGGGCGTCGGAGGGATGCGCGATATCGCGCAAATGCGCTTTGGTTGTCTTCGTGATATCAATTTTTCGAATCGGGACGCCCAACGCATCGCAGAGCTTTTTTGCGTTCGATTTTGTGCGGGCGGTTGTGCCGAAGCACGGCATCGTTACCGCGATTATTTCGCTTTTGTCGCGGGCAAGAATTTCATACGCGCGAACGGTTACAAGCAGCGCGAGCGTGCTGTCAAGCCCGCCGGATATGCCCAAAACGGCGTTCGCGCCGGTATGGGCGAGGCGTTTCGCAAGGCCGTGCGCCTGAATTTCCGGAATTTCATCAATGTTTGTGTAAAAAAACGGCGAATCTTCGCGAGGAGGCGGCGCGGGAACACGACCGCGCCCCGGAGCTTTCGGGTCGATTTCGGCAACAACCCAAGCATCGCCGAAAGGCGGCGATTCCGCCAAAATTCTGCCGTTTTGACAAATTAAATTATGTCCGGCGAAAACGGAATCCGTTGTGCTTTCGCCCGCGCCGGCATTTGCGGAAACATAAACTCGCGGCGGTTTCGCGCTTAACGTTGCGATTTTCATGCACCGTCGCGCCCGCGCGCCGACAATTTCCGGCTCGGCGCACGGGTTTGCAACAACATGAACGTCGTCTGCGCCGCAACTTACGCCGCCCAATTCCACGCCGAATTTCAGACCGTTGTGTTCAAACGCGCCCGATTCCGTAACCATTCCCAAAAGCCGACCCTCGCAAAGCACCGCCGCCGCGCTGAAAACCTCGCCGCGCCGCAACGTGGGCATTCCGATAACGGCAATCACCTTGCAATCCGACGTTTGAAGCCCGATTTCGCACAGCGCGTTCATTGCGCCGTCAAGCAACGCCTTTTGCAAAAATAAATCGCCGCAAGTGCTTCCCGTTAAGCACAGCGCAGACATGCAAATAAGGCGGATATTCTCCGCCTCGGCTTTTTTAATCAGTTCGATAACCCGCGCCGCATTGTACGAGCAGTCCGCTACCCGAATGGTCGGCGTTGCCGCTGCAACGCGGAAGGGTGCGTCATGCATGGTCTTTTCCGCCTTTGCACTTGGGACATTTACAATTTTTTTCGCACTGCGGACGGTGTTCGAGAATTTTAATTTCGCCGACGGGATAAATGTCGGCAACGGGTTCTTCGTTTGGCTTGATTCGCACGGCAACTTTTGCGGTTTGCCGCAAAATATTTATGGAAATAACATCGCCGTTGCCGGCAGGAGTTTTAACAAGGTCGCCGACGCCGGGCATTCCTTTCAAAAGGTGCGCGTAGGTTTCTTCTTCATATTTGAGGCAACACATCAATTTGCCGCAGATGCCGGAAATTTTTGTGGGATTAAGCGAAAGCCCTTGGTCTTTTGCCGATTTGATTGAAACCGGCTGAAACTCGTCCAAAAAAGACGCGCAACAAAGTTCGCGCCCGCAAATTCCGATACCGGAAAGCATTTTTGCTTCGTCGCGCACCCCGATTTGCCGAAGCTCAATGCGCATACGAAACGTAGACGCCAAATCTTTTACAAGCTCGCGAAAATCCACGCGCCCGTCGGCGGTGAAAAAGAAAATTATTTTGCTCAAATCAAAAGCAAGCTCGACATCCACGAGATGCATTTCGAGCTTGTGCGCCCTGATTTTTTCAAGGCAAATTTCGCGGGCTTCTTCCTCGCGCCGACGGTTTGATTCTTCCTGCCGGGTATCTTCGGGGGTTGCGGCACGAAGAACCTTGCGAAGCGGACGATTTAACCCGCGCGTATCAACATCGCGCTGTTCCATCGCAATAATGCCGTATCCCGCGCCGCGCCCGGTTTCAACGATAACCGGCGTGTTCATAACCAAGCCTTTAATATCATGCGGGTCGAAATAGTAGATTTTGCCCACGTCTTTGAAACGTACTCCGATAACTACCATAGTCACCTCATTTTCAGTAACATAAGCTCAATCGCAAGTTGTGCGTTTGCGTTTCGGGAAAGAATTTTTTTCGTATGCGCAACGGCATCGGCGGCGTCAAACCGCCGCGCTTTGCCGCAAAGAATATACAAATGCTTCAAAAATTCGGGAAGTTCACTTTTTTCGAGCGGTTCGATTTTTCGATAAAGCGCGAATGCCTGCGCAACATCTGCGCCCTGCACCGCACCGAAAATCTCCTCCGCAAGTGCGCCAAGCCCGCTTTGAACGCCGGGAATATGTGATTCAGGCGGCACATTCCCTCGAAGCCGTGACGCATCTTCCGGGCTGTTCTCCGCGTATGCGCACGAGCCAAGCTCGCTTTGAGAGCCGGGGACATGTGATTCAAGCGACACATTCCCTCGAAGCCGTGACGCATCTCCGGATTTCATCACCGCGCACCGGGAAATTACCGTCGGTAAAAAATCGTGGGTGCTTTGCGCAAGGAACGAAAAAATTCCGTATGGCGGCGGCTCTTCGATAGTTTTCAGCAGCGCGTTTTGCGCGGCGGGAAGAAGCGATTCCTCGGTAATGAAAACTTTATACCGATGCTTGAAGGGCTTTTGAGCAGCGGGCATGATTATTTGCCGCCGAACATCATCAACCCCTATGCCGGTTTGCTTCGTTCCCTTAACAAAAATTGTGTCGGGATGATTGCCGCTTTCGAAAACGCGGCAAGACGCGCAATCGCCGCAAGCGATGTCGCCGCCGGCGGCGCAGTTAAGCCGCTTTGCGAAGTCGAGGGCGTTTTTGCGGGAATCCGCGAAAATATACGCTTGCGCCATCAGAAGCCTCTCTTAATAATGCGGATTCGCATTGTCTGCGCGAATCAAAGATACAGGAAACAACACCTCGCCGATGCCTTGCAAACGGCTCGCTGCTGCTTTGAACTCTTGATTCGCGCCGTCTATACAATCATATCCAAAAGAAGTCCGTTTATTTCATCTATTTTATCCAAAATTGAAAGGCTGTCTTTTTCTTTGCTGAGAAGGTCTTGCGCGAGTTCGTCGAGCTCTTGGTTTACGAGGCGCACAATGCCGTAAACGTGGTGACGCCCTCGGCGATCGAGAAAATTTTCGCGCGAAAATTCATGCGAATGGGTTACAACTTCGTTAATAAAATCGGTAATCAAGCTGCGATACGTTTTTAATTCGCCGAAGTTCATATGTTGCGCAACGCGCTTGCCCTGCGTTGCAATTTCGCCGATAAGCCCCTGCAAGCGGTCGGCAAGCCCTTCGTCGCTCAGGCGATTAAGCGTAAAGCGAAAATCCTCCTGCGCCGGACGCTTTTCAACGGTATTTGCCTCTTGAAAGCGCGCGGCAAGCATTTCGGATACCTTCATGTTGTCCATAATAAGCCCCCCTAGACTTTTCTGAAATTATCCACGTTAAGCACAAAAATTGTTGCTCCGCCAACGGTAACCTCAACAGGAAACGGCGCGAAGCCTTCGTTTGCGGAAACACTCGCGTTGTTGATTGACGTAATTTGCTTACGACTTTTGCACTTTGCCTCAATTATTTCAATGAGCTCGTCGATGCGTTCTTCGGAAACGCCGCAAATAAGCGTTGTGTTTCCCGCGCGCAAAAACCCGCCCGTGGTAGCAAGTTTTGTTGCGCTGAACCCCTTGGCACTAAGCAAATCCATAATGTGAAAGGCATCTTCGTCGTTAATTATTGCCATTACAAGTTTCATAGTATGTCCTCCCTGCTTCGGTTGAGCTTCCTGAACAATTCTCGCGCTGATAATATCACAAAAAATCTTTTCGTTCAATGGACTTTTTATGAACCTCGGGGGCGTTGCCCCCAAACCCCCACCCGCTTTTTAAAAAAAAGCGGGGCAAAAATTATCAAAAAATCGCGCATCGCGCGATTTTTAAGTTTTTTGTCGAACTTTTTTCCAAAAAAGTTCGTGGGGTTCGGGGCGAAGTCCCGCGATTTTAAAAATTGCGGTGCGCTTCATTTTCACTTGCCCTTACCCGGGAAATTATTTACAATACATGAAGTGACAAAATCAATCGGTAACAAACCGGCTACCGATTGGGTTTAAAAAAATAGGATTTAAAAAAATTTGCGAAGGAGCAAAATCATGGCGAAGAAAAAAGCGGAATCCAAAAAGAACAAAGACGCAATCCAATTTGAAGACCAAGCCGCAAAGGAAGAGGCGTTACATAATGCCCTTACAAATATCGAAAAACAATTCGGCAAGGGCGCGGTTATGAAAATGGGCGAAAAAATGGGCGACATGGATATTCCCGTCATAACAACGGGCATATTAAGTATCGACCTCGCGCTCGGTGTGGGCGGCATTCCCAAAGGGCGCATCGTGGAAATTTACGGGCCGGAATCTTCCGGTAAAACTACGCTTGCGTTGCACGTTGTTGCGGAGTGCCAAAAACTCGGCGGAATTGCCGGCTACGTTGACGCGGAACACGCTCTCGACCCCGTTTATGCAAAAAAACTCGGCGTGAATATCGACGAACTTTACATTTCTCAGCCCGACGACGGCGAGCAAGCCCTTGAAATTGCGGAATCCATGGTGCGTTCGTCGGCAATCGACATCGTTGTAATCGACTCCGTAGCGGCTCTCGTTCCCCGCGCGGAAATCGAGGGCGAAATGGGGCAAACAACCGTAGGCGTTCAGGCGCGCCTTATGTCGCAGGCACTGCGCAAACTCACCGGCATAACAAGCAAAACAAACTGCATAGTAATCTTCATAAACCAACTCCGCGATAAAATCGGCGTAACCTACGGAAGCCCCGAAACAACAACCGGCGGACGCGCGTTAAAATTCTACGCATCCGTTCGCGTAGACATTCGCCGCGCGGAAACAATAAAGGTGTCGGAAGCACCCGTGGGCAGCCGCACAAAAATAAAAATTACCAAAAACAAAGTTGCCCCGCCGTTTAAAACGTGCGAAGTTGACATCATGTACGGCGAGGGAATTTCCAAAGAAGCCGATATTCTCGACCTCGGCGCGGAACTCGGTTTTGTCAAAAAAAGCGGTGCGTGGTTTTCGAGCGGCGAAACTCGCCTCGGGCAAGGTCGCGAAAACGCAAAAACTTATTTGCGCGAAAATCCCGACCTTCGCCGCGAAATCGAAAACTCCGCCCGCGAAAAATTCGGCATGAAAACGCTCGAAGCACTTGCCGCACCCGAAAACTATGTTAAAGTTGACTCCGCAGCTCTTGCCGCAGATGACGACGACTCCTTGGAAATCGAAATAATGGACATGGAGGAAGACATGGAGGACATTGATGACTAACAATGAAACGGCCGAATCCGCCGGAACAGAATCCGGAATCGGTCTTACCGAAACAACAAAAACAACCACCGTCGGCGACATAAAAATTTTTGCCGCAAATGCCAATCCGAAATTAGCGCAGGGAGCTGTCGCGCAATTGAAGTTGCCTTTAGGCAACTCCGAAGCCGGCAAATTTTCCGACGGCGAAACAAAAATCACCGTAAACGAAACCGTTCGCGGTGCGGATGTTTTTATAATCCAATCAACCGGGCCGCCGGTAAACGATAATTTAATGGAGCTTTTAATCATGCTCGACGCAATGCGGCGGTCGTCGGCGGGGCGAATTACGGCGGTTATCCCCTACTTCGGCTACGCCCGGCAAGACAGACGCTCACGCTCGCACGACCCCATAAGCGCGAAGCTCGTTGCCGACATGATTACGAAAGCCGGCGCAAGCCGCATTCTTACGATGGACTTGCATTGCCCGCAGATTCAGGGCTTTTTCGACATCCCCCTCGACCATCTCAAGGGTGTGTATCTGTTCGCGAATCATTACAAGCGCCCCGAGGTTTTCGGCAATAACATGTCGGATGTAGTGGTCGTGTCGCCGGATTTCGGCTCGGTGGCGCGATGCAAAAATTTCGCAAACATGCTTAACGTTCCGCTCGCAATCGTGGACAAACGCCGCCTTGACGACCGCAAAAGTGAAATCGACCATTTCATCGGCGACGTGCAGGGCAAACATGCGATTCTTCTCGACGACGTGCTTGCAACCGGCGGCTCGCTTACAAATGCGGCAAAAGTCGCCATGGACAAAGGCGCGAAAGACGTTTATGCCTGCGTAACCCACGCAATTTTATGCGGCAACGCCGTCGAAAATATTTTGGCGTCCCCGATAAAACAACTTATCCTTCTCGACACTATGGAACTCGACCCCGCCAAAAAAGAAAAACTCGGCGACCGAATAAAAATAATTTCCGTGGCGGAATACGTGGGCAAAGCAATAAATTGCATCCACAACAACGAATCCATCGGCGAACTTTTTGAGCAAATGGGCTCGGAGCAATGAAGCTCGTTGAGCGCGCCGTTGCAAAAGTAAAAATCGCCGCACGAAATTTTAAAAGTTTCCGACAAACGAACCCGCTCACAATTCGCTACGGCATCGACGGAATTTTGTTTCCCGGTGCGGTGGCAATCGCTTCAAATAACAACAATCTTTTTGCGCAAAGGCTCGGCGCGGACGAATTTCAACTCAGTATGTTGCAATTTTTACCGCATATGCTGAGCCTTGTTTTGCTTGTTCCGATGGGGCTTCTTGCCGACAGCGTTTCGAACAAACGGCGTCTTCTTTCCGCCGCACTTGTTTTGGCCGGAATTTTTTTTGCCGTTGCCGGCGGCGCAAACTTCGTGCCGGTTTACGCCGTTTATTTTTTTCTCGGCTTCTTGGCACTCGCAAACGTGTCGGTGGGAATCGCAAACCTTTCGTGGCAATCGTATTTTCCGGAAGTTGTTCCCGAAAACGCATGGGATGAAGGCGTTCGCGAATCGCGCAATAATATTTTAACCTTTCGCGCCCGCATGACCATGATTATTCAACTCGTCGCGCCTCTTACAATCGGCATAATTTTGACGTCAATCGTAAGCGACACCGGAAAACTCGCCGCGCACCAGGTTTTTTACGTGCTTGCGGCTGTTTTGCTGATTTCAAACGCCGTTCATTTTCGCAAAATCAAGGCCGTTCGCCCCGCCGAACCCAAACGCATCTCATTTGCGCAAATGAAAACCGCGGCGCGTCGCCTTTCGAAAAACAAACTTTTCATCCTGTTCGCGCTTGTAATTTTATTTTTCCACATGACATGGCACGTCGATTGGACGCTGTACTTCATCGGGCAACGAAATTATCTTCAAATGAACGAGTTTTTGCTCGGCCTCACCCCCGTTGTTGCGATGATTGCGCAGCTCGTTACGCTCAAACGCTGGAGCAGAAAAAACTCCCGCGAAGGCGTCGAGCGACCCCTCGTGTGGGGAATTTTAGGCCTCGCAATCGCGCCGATTGCAATGATTGTCGGCGTTTCGATGCCGTGGCAATTCGTCGGCGTACCGATTTTTTTGCTGCTTCACGCAACGGGAATGCTCGCATTTTCCACCGTAACGCTGAACATATTTCAATGCCTTTTGAAAGTCGTTGACGAAGAATACCGCAGTTTTTCAATTTCCGTTTTCATCGTGCTTACAACTCTTTCAAACGCCGTCATGCCGGTAGTCGGGGTTGCGATGTATCGCGGGTTCGGCGCGGCGGT
Organism: Defluviitaleaceae bacterium; assembly: GCA_009781765.1. GTDB lineage: Bacteria > Bacillota > Clostridia > Lachnospirales > WQUN01 > WQVC01. Next base: position 12,143 of record WQVC01000085.1, read on the forward strand.
CGGCAACGCACGAACCGGGCTTATAATTGCCTTCGCAATAGTCTTCGTCGCCCGAATTATCGCCGCCGGAACTTGGACGCTTTATGTAAAATATGCCGCGAAAGTGAGGGAACAACTTGGACAGTCTTGATAATTTAAAGAGGTATTTTGCGCAAATGGATTTCGAGCGCAAAAAAGATTTTATTTTGAAGCTCAAAAACGACCCGAATGTGAAAAACAGCGCGCCGCACAAACAATTTTTGGAAGACTGCATCACGTCGTACAACGCGGAGGTTCGCGAGCGGAACAAGGCCGCCGGCTTCGCCCCGAAAGAGCGCAAAATGCCCGACATTTCGCCCGATTCTTTCGCAAAAGCCCTCGAAACCCTTCTTCACGGCGAACCCAAAGCCGAAAAAGTTTCCGTTCGGGCGCAACTTTTGGGCAAGTGGCAACGTCACCCCGAAGACGGCGATTTCTACTACAAATTTAACGAAAACGGCACATTCGAAACCAACGAGTTTGAAGGCGGCGGAGATGTTCTTTTGGGAAATTTCACCGTTGGCGCAGACAACGTAATTTTAATGCAACCGCACGAAAAGCTCCGTTTCACGAGCCTGATGTTCTCCCAAAACGGCGACAGCCTGATAATTCGCCTTCGGGACGGACTTACGTTTGAATACCCGCGCAACGCGCAGTGAATGCTGAGTTTTTTTAGGGGGGAGAACCTTTTTTTACAAAAAAAGTTCTCCCCCCTAACCCCCCTCTCCAAAAAATTTAACAAAAAAATCGCGCTCTGCGCGATTTTTTAATTGGGGTCAAGGGGGCGTACCCCCCTGCGGGGGGGGGGGGGGGGGGAAAACCCAAAGAAAACCCCCCCCGCCAACCAAAAAACACACCCCCCCCCCTTTCAACCTCAAAACCCTCGCCCAAAAGGCGGGGGAGAGAGAGC
>WQVC01000086.1 GCA_009781765.1 Defluviitaleaceae bacterium
CGAACGAACGAACGAACGAACGAACGAACGAACGAACGAACGAACGAACGAACGAACGAACGAACGAACGAACGAACGAACGAACGAACGAACGAACGAACGAACGAACGAACGAACGCATCCGACCGGTATGCTTGCTTGTCGTCTGCTGAAAACGAATACTGCAACTCCCATATGAACGGTTGTTTTTTGCATTACGGATGCAGAGGACAACCGTTTTATCTTTTCAAGCCGACAGAAAGCCTGTCCTGAAACTGTAATTTTCGTTTCGGCGCGTGTGCTTCGCTTACTGCGCCCTTGCAGCACGGCAAAATGTTAAAATTAAATTTGAGGAGGATTATGTAAATGAAAAAATTTTTAGGAACTTTTATTCTGTGCGTTGTTATGCTTTCCGGGTGTGCCGCCGGCGACATTACAGTAGGTCAAATACCGCCGCCCCCGCCTCGTCCGACACCGCCGGTTGTTGCACTTCCGGCACAACAACAACCTGCACACGGCGGCGATGTTGCTGCTCATGCCGGTGAAGTTTTCACCCTTTCCTTTGCTCATAACGTGGGCCCTGTGCATCCGCGAGGGTACATGATTGAAGTGTTTGCGGAACCGGTTGAAGAACGCTCGGACGGACGGCTTGTTATTAACGTTTTCAGCGGAGGGGAGTTGGGCAGTGATGCTCAGGTAATGGAGCAAATTTTGGACGGCACGGTTGACATGACAGCGATACTTTCGCCAAATATGTCCCATATAGTCCCCGAGTTGGCACTGTTTGATATGCCTTATCTTTTCTTTAATGCGGAGTAAGCGTGGGATGCCTTGCAGGGCGAACTCGGCAGGCATATGTCCAATCATTTGGCAGAGCGCGGAATTATAAGCCTTGGTTTTCAAACGGCAGGGTTCAGACAGTTAACAAATAATGTTCGCCCCGTTCATTCGGTTTCCGATATGGACGGATTACAAATGAGGGTAAGCCAAAGCCATTTTCTTGTTGCCCAATTTCAAGCAATAAACGCCGGAGGAATTTCTATTCCGTGGGGCGAACTGCGCGGTGCTTTTGAAGCGGGCTTGGCAGACGGACAGGAAAATCCCCTCTCTACCATCATTTCAGCAGAGCTTTATGATGTGCAAAACTATCTTACAATAAGTAATCACAGCTTCACCGTGTATCCCGCCATTATTTCATCGTATACGTACAATCGCTTGCCGCATGATTTACGTCAAATTTTGCGCGACACTTTTATCGAAATCCATGCCCTGCAATGGGCGCAAATTTCAGAAGCCTTTGATGAACAATTGGAATACTTGCACACAACAGACATTGCCGTTAATTACTTGAGTACCGCAGCAATGCAAGGCTTCAGAGCCGCGATGCAAGGTGTTTATGACGAATTTGCCCAAATGCCGGGAGGGGCAAATTTGCTTTCGGTTGCGGCAAGATACGTTAATTAGGGGGACACGTTATGAATTTTCGTACAGTGGGAGCAAAATTGCTTTTTATTTCTCTTGCCACCATCATTTTAATGTCTGCATCGTTTATAGCCCTTATGATAAACGGCTCGCGCCAAATCAGCCGGCAGTTAAGCCGACAGCATTTGGAATTAGCCATCTATCCGACGCATTCGGCAATGAGGCAAATTGAAGAAGATTCGCTTGCAATCGCAACACAGCTTGCAAACAGTGCCGCTGTTGCAACAAGCGTGCAAACAAATCTTTGTTGACTTGTTAAGCAACAGAACCGGTGCCGAAATTACAGTTTTTCTGCACGACACAAGTGTTGCAACCACTATCGACGGCTCTTTTGCGGTGGGTTCGCAAATTGAAAACCTGCCCGGTTATCGGGCAATTGCTCACAGCGAATTTGTTGTTATGAATAAAACGATTCTCGGGCAGTCGTTCCTTGCTTATTACGAGCCGATTAAAACGGCCGACGGTCTTATTGTCGGCGTTTTGTTTATGGGCAGAAATCTTTCTGCGGTCAGAGCCGCCGAATTGTCCATGACGGTATTTGCAATTATTGCCGCCGTAATCGTTGCGTTGCTTATGCTGCTTGTAAGCAATTTTTTGAATCGCAAAATGATTATTACTCCGGTCAAAAATCTTTCATACAACGTAGCGCAACTTGCAAAGGGCAATTTAAATATCAACACTCGGGCAAATGTTTCGCGGGATGAAATCGGGGTATTGACCCAAGATGTTGCCTTGCTCAGGGATATTATAAAATCCATCGTGGATGACCTGAACACTGCCACCGACATCTACATGGTGCAGGGCGACAGCAAATATCAAATAGATGCCGGCAAATATCAAAACTCGTTCAAGGACTTAATCAACAAAATGAACGCCACCTATGAAGAAGTAACCTATACCATTATGAACGCGATTGATGTACTTAACCAAATAAGCGTCGGTAACTTTGATGTAAACATTCATACCGAGGGGATGGACGGCGACCGGGAAGCGCAACCGATTGCCCTTCATGCACTTGTTGCAAATTTAAAAAGCGTAAACACCTGCGTCGGCAACATGATTGAGGCGGTAACCGTCAAGGGCGACCTGAGTTTCAGAATCGACACTGAAAAGTACAAGGGCGATTGGCGCGAAATAATGACGGGGCTTAATAACGTGGCCGAAGGTACGGACATACCCCTCAAAGTTATCAAAATTTCCCTTGATGCCATGAAGGCGGGTACTTTTGAATTAGCCTAACTCGACAAACAACTTATCGCAACGGGTCTCAGTGCCGATGTTGAAAGCTACAAAGGTGTATTCAGGGAGATTATGGACGCGGCCGAAGCCACCATGGATGAAATAAATTCCTATATCGCGGAACCGGAAAAAATATTGGCGCAAACAGCCGGCGGCGATTTAACTAATGCAAGCGAAGGATAATTCCGCCAACGCTGAAAAAGCAACCGGTTTAGCTGTAACATCAAAAGCTAACGCCGAAGCGGGTAACGCTCAAATGCAAAGTATGCTTGACGCGATGAAACGAATTTCACAATCGTCCGGCAAAATATCGCAAATTATTAAAACAATTGAAGGCATCGCTTTCCAAACAAATCTTTTGGCTTTAAATGCGGCGGTTGAAGCCGCAAAAGCCGGCGAGATGGGTCGCGGATTTTCTGTAGTAGCGGAGGAGGTTCGTTCTTTAGCCGCAAGAAGTGCCGAAGCCGCAAAGGAAACAACTGTCTTGATTGAACGCCGGCGACATTATCATTAAAGAAGGCGACGCCGCCGACACCATGTACTTTGTTCTCGAAGGCTCTGTAAGAGTTGCAAAAAGCTGCGGCGCATTAAACGAGCGCGAACTCGCCATTTTAAAACCCGGCGATTTATTCGGCGAAATGGCTCTGTTTTTACAAGAGCCGCGTACTGCATCCGTTGTTGCCGTCGGCAGCGTAAAAGTGGTGGAAATACACAGAAATACCGTGACGGAGTTTATGAAAAAAAGTTCCGACGCGGCATATGTAGTTGTTGAAACCCTTTGCGAGCGGCTTAAAAATGTACTCGCAAGCATGGGGGATTATTGATTCGGGAATATATTTTCGTGGCTTCGCCCCGAACCCCGCCTGCTTTTTGAAAAAGCGAGGCAAAAACATAAAATCGCGCATTTGCGCGATTTTTTTGTTGCAATTCGGGTTTTACCCGGAAGTTACATCGCATTGGTTTAAACGTTACATACGCATTTTATAATCCCTTCATTGCGGTTTAACGAAACGTGCGCAAACCGATACAGGAACATGCGGGGGGAGGATAATTCTGTGAAAAACCTTATGCGGCTAATTTTTTACGCAGTTACGATGACGGCGATGATTGCAATGATATGGTTCGGCATTACAACCGACATAAACTTGGGGCGAAACCCGCTTCGCGGCACAGAATTTCCGCGCGGGCGTGTGGTTGCTTTGCCGGAGGCAAGCGACGGATTCGGCGGAATGCAGGTTTTGTCGGTGGAGCTGCTTAACGGCGAGCATCGCGGGCGAATTATCGAAGCGCGTAATATCTTTTTCATCGACGCGCCGGTTAATCCGCAAGTCGGGCAACGCATCATCGTGCATTTCGACGACCGCGGCGACGGAAACTACACCGCAAGCGTTCACAGCTACGCCCGCGAAACATCAATTTATGTAATCGCGGCGTTGTTTCTCCTGTTGATTATTGCGGTGGGCGGAAAGGCGGGGCTGAGTTCCGTCTACGGATTGGTTTTCACCTTTGTGACGCTGCTGTTTTTACTTATTCCCGCTATTGTGCGCGGAGGTTCGCCCGCATTTTTGACAATTCTTGTTGCCGTTTTGGTGACGGCGGTTTCGATGGTTTCGATTATGGGCTTCGAGAAAAAAACGTGGGTGAGCATCGCCGGAACTTTTGTCGGAATCGCATTTTACTGCCTGTTTTATTTCGCAATTGCCCGCGCTCTTCGAATTACGGGATTTAATCTGCCGGAAATGAATCAGCTTATGAGCCTCGGGTTCACGGAAGTTTCAAATCTGTCACAACTGCTTTTCAGCGGAATTTTAATTGCGTCGTTGGGGGCGGTTACGGATACGTCGGTTTCGGTGGCGTCCGCTACGGCAGAACTTGCAAAAGGCAACGTCGCCTTCAAGCCGCTTTGGAAATCAAGCATGGCAATGGCGCGAGATTGCGTCGGCTCTTCGGCAAATACGCTTATTTTGGCGTTTACCGGAACTTTTTTCGTAACGCTGATTATGTTTCGTGCGATTGATTTTAACTACACCATGCTGATTAACCGCATCGACATTGCAGTCGAGGTTTTACGAGCGGTTTCGGCATCGGCAGGAATGATTCTTGCCGCGCCCGCTACGGCTTTGCTGGGTTCATATGTTTACAGCTCGAAAAGTGCGTAACAGGCGGGATACACGGCGATGCATTCTCCCGAAGCCGCCGTGTGCCTCCCGTTCAAAATAAAAAACTCATCACGAGGAAGGAATCAAAAAAAATGGAGAAAATGAAGCACCTCAAAAAAACTGCCGCCATACTTACAGCAGCAGTTATGGCCTCCGGCATCGCCGCCTTCGCGGTACAGCCGCAACCCGAAGCAGGCAATTCGGCAGAATCTGTTCGCGTTGCATCAGCCGCACCCGCCGGATTATCCGGCCCGTATCAAAATTCGTTAAACATGGCGTCTGCGAATTACAGAAACCTGAACATGACACCGGGTACAACCGTCGATGAAATGCGTTGGACATGGCATTCGCGTTCGGCAACCGCCGACTTCGCCCTCTTCACCGACGCCGGCGGAAATTCACCGGTGGCTCTTACCCCCGGCGCAAACTTCGTAATCGACTCGCGCCCCCTCGGAAGCGGAACGGTTGCAGTAGGCGCGAACCTTTTTACGGCTTACGACACCGATACATGGGCAGACGGCTTACAAACCCGTCAAACCGGCTTGGGCGGCGCGAACGCCGTAGGCATGACTCACGATTATCAGTGGTTCACGCCCGAATCCGCCGGAATTTATTACATCCACCAAGTAATCGTAACCGGCCTCAGCCCCGCGACGGATTATTGGTATCAAATTTCCGGACGCATTCCTGCCGGACAACGCGGAGCGGGCGCGTTTACATCCGTACGCAAGCCGTTCTTCACCGGTCCGGATACTAACGGCGGATTCACCTTCACCGCCGGCGGCGACCCGCAAATCGGAATATTTTTTTCGAACACAGCCGCAACAGCCGGCGTCGGGCAAAAAAGCCATGTCGATGATTATTACGGTTGGACAAACGCGGTCGCGGAAATGGTGCGCTACACGAATCGCCGTTTCGGCGGCGAACATCGCCCGGGGTTCTTCATGCCGGTGGGCGACCTCGTTGACACCAACGATAACAAAATGCGTCGCTCGCAATTTATGTACGATATTCTTATCGCGCCGAGCGAATTTCACAGCTTGCCGATTCTTCCCGTAATCGGCAACCACGAAACAACAACAAACGGGCAGCTCTTTCATCAGCATTTTAATTTGCCGTGGCGCAACAGCGGTTCGGTAGTGATGAGCAGTGCGTCCGCACCCCTCGCGGAATTTGTTTCCGCAAACCCGAACACCGCCGGGCTTTCCCGCATTCGCCCCCACGGCGCAATCGACGGCGTAACCCCCGCTACAACAAATCACGGCATTACCCGCGAAAGTGCGGTCGCCTTGCGCGACGCGGGCGTTTCGCCGTGGCAGTTCGACTACTACATTATTTACGGCAACATGCTTATGCTCGTTTTGGACAGCAACAGTCGCGTTTGGCAAGGCGGTCGTTTGGAATGGCTGAACAGCGTTGTTTCCGCATACGAAAACGACGTCGAATGGATTGTTGCGGCGTTTCATCATCCGCCGTATTCCGTTTTCCGCGCAAGCAACATGGGCGAAAAAATTCCGATTATCACGCAATGGATTCCCGAACTCGAACGCCTCGGCGTTGACGTTGTGCTGAACGGACACTGCCACGTTTTTTCGCGCACGCATCAAATGTACCAAAATCAACCCGTTCTGATGCAAAATTGGGTTCAACCCGGCACGAACAATATTTCAAGAAGCACAACGCCCTCAAGCGTAATTTATGACGCAACAGGAATCGTGTACATCGCATTTAACTCCATGAGCGGAAGCGGTTACAGAAACGTTCGCAATATGGGCGGACGAAATTATATTTCAGCCTACAATCAAAACTTCCGCCGAAATTTTTCGGTCGTGGATGTAACACCGTATTCATTTGCTGTTCACACCTACCAAGTAAACGACGACGGAGTTTCTGTGGCATTGGTTGATACGTACACTCTTGTTCGTGCGGGCGAATTAACAAACGCACTCGCCGCAGACCCGTGGAGGCTTCGTCAAATTTGCTCCACAACCCACGAACCCGCAGGTTCATCCCGCCCCGTCGATATTACGGGCGTTGAAATTCTTCCTGCGGTTACAAGTCGGATTCCCGACGGCACGGAGAATCTTGTCGCAGCCCTCGGTCTGCCGACACAAGTGCAGGTTCGCCTCGACGCAAGCAACGACCAGCGCACCGAAGACGCTTTCGGCATTCTCGGCGCACGCGCATTGCGCGATGTTCCCAATGTATACTCGACCTTCGTTCGCCCGATTTGGGTTGACGTCGAATGGAATTTATCCGAAGTTGAAGCGGCAATCGCAAGCGGAAATGCCGACGGCGTTTTTGAACTTACCGGCAGATTGCTTACAAGAAATAATGTTGCGTCGGGATTGCGGTATCAAACGTATCCGCTCCCGCGCCCCGTTGCCGACGACGACCGCCCTCACGAAATTTTCCCCGACGACATTAACCCCCACGTCGGCAGAATCATAAATTTCCAAGGCACACCCGAAAATATAATGCTTTGGCGGCACGGAAACCTGAACGCCAACGGACACACCGCATCCGTAACGCTTCGCCTCGGCAACGCTCCGCTTGAATTTGAAAACGGCGGGTTTGCAGTGGCGGAACTCGGACGAACGACCTATCATTACGCGCATCAGCCCTTTACTATCGGCGTACCGTTCGACGCGCAAACCGTCATATGGCAACGCGAGATTCTTTCCGGCGCGTTTAATCGCGATGTTTTTGAAAATTGGGCGACCGTGCGTTCGTTTACCGGTTTCGGAGAACTTCGCGGCGGATACCATGGCGTTCCTATGCTCGAAACCGAACTTCCCCCCACAGTGCCGCCCCCCGGATTGCAAATTAAAGCGGTCGGGTACAGCGTCATCGGAAACACTCCGGCTACAAACCATCAGCACACCGCCGCAGGGCTTGCATTTCCTGACGCACCCAACGTTCCCTTCCACTACTTCTCGACGGTATTTTATTTGCCGGCCGACTTCGACCCGGCAAAAGTCACCGACGTAAGCGGCGTTCATATCATCGACGACAGTATGCTGATGTTCATAAACGGCGCAGAAGTTTATCGCTACAACACGCACCGCATCGGCAGCAACGTAAGAATCGGCGCGCCCTTCGGCTTGGCACACGGCGACCTTCTCGCCGAAACCACCGGCTTTGACCGACACATCGGAGCGCATTCAAACGCCCGCACTCGTACATTTAACATCAACTCCGATTTCGGCGGCAGAAGCACCGGATACATGCTTGAAGGCAACGAAAACATTATTGCGCACGACGCGGCAAGCCGCACAAATTTGTTATCCGCCTTGCGTCCCGGCGAAAACATTTTAACCGTAATCGTCGGCGACAGCGCGGAGGATTCAACCGCAATGTGGTTTGATTTGGGGCTGTTTATCGGGTATAGGGAATAGTGTGCATTCGTTATATAGTGAATCAAATTAAGAAGCGTCCCGGCGGCTATGCATTGTAAGCGGTTCGCTCGTTGTCGTTTTCGGGAAAAACACCCGAAAACAACCGGTCGCTCACCACAATGCACTTAACGCCGACGGTACGCAAATCAAATTGATTCACTATACATCGCAAAGCGACCGGATTTCTCGACATTTTCGAGAGAAGCGGTCGCTTTTTTATTGCAGGGAGTCAATTTTCGAACGCGAAATATCGCCGCCGTCTGCCGAATACGGATTCGGAATTACATGCGCAAGCTGACCGTCGCGAATAAGCACCATTCCCAACGCCGCGTAGCAATTATTTACGCCGTCGTGGTCTTGAAGCGCGGCAAAACGACGCGCGTTGCCGCCTGCAACCGCACGCCCTAATGCAAGGCTGTTTGTAATTGTGTTCGGCGCGCCGACGTCGGATATTTTCGCAACGAAGCCGCCCGCATTCTGCTCGCCGAAAACTTCCGAGCCGGCCGATGAAAATTCTATGCGCGATGAATTTGTAATTTCGCCCGCAAATCCGCCTGCATTGTTGGCGGTAACTTCTGCAATCGCGTGAGAATGCGCGACGCGACTGCGCCCCGACAGCCGCCCGATAAATCCGCCCGCCGTTTCGCCGCGAACTGTTCCGCGCGAGCGACAGCGTGTAAATTCCGCGCCGATATTGCGACGCTGCTTTTCCGCAAGGTCGGTATCTCTGGCGATGCTCGTGCAACTGCCTGTCGCGATTCCCGCAAATCCGCCGGAAACCCCGCTTGCGTAAACGTCGGCGACAGCAACGCAATCTTCAAATGTCGAATTGCCCGAAACAATGCCAACAAATCCGCCCGCCGAAACGTCATTTGCGTTGCCGAAAACGGCGTTGCCGCCTTTTTGTCCGTTTTTGGCGAGCATAATTTCCGCATTTAAAACATACGTGCGCTCAACGTTGCAGTTTTGCAAAATTCCCGCCAATCCGCCAACGGCGAAACGGATGTTTTCGGACTCTTCAGGGGAGGGGAGGGCATCGGCAATTTCGGGCGGGTGCGCCGTTTCGTGTTCCCGATGCACGATGCGTACGTTATGCACGAGAATATCACGTATTTGTACATCTCGCGCTGCGCCCGTAAGCCCTCCGACCGCGCTCGAAAATTTCAGCGGAGGGCGTAATTTTTCAACACTCTCCGGCGTCTTCAACCGGATTTCACCGCCGAAAATTGTCACGTCTTCGATTATTCCGCCGCGAATTTCACCCGCGAGAATCCCGCCGAAATCGCCGCACACACGCATGTCGGCTATTTTTAAATTGCGAATTTCCGCGCCGTCAAGCGTTTTGAAAATTCCGCCGATAGAGCAATTCCTTGTTTGACTTGTAATTTTCGCGTCGGAAATCGCAGGCAACAGTGCGTTTTCAGTGCGAAAATTACTTATGTCAAACGGAATTGCTATGCTCTGCGAGGGCGTCCCGAGCGCGTTCGCCGTGCCGCGAATTTCAAACCCCGCGCCGTCAAGCGTTCCGCGAAAAGTTTCAATCGGCGTTCGGTCCCAAAAAATATCCGCCGCAAGAACGTAATTTCCGTCCGGATGCATTCGGGCAAATTGTTCCGCATTGTAAAGCGGAGTTTGCCCCCGCACATCGGCAAAAATAAGGCTGTTTCCGAATGAAACAGCCAAAAATATCGCCGCAAAAAAAACAATAACCGTTCTCACAATAATCACCAAAATTATTGTTTTCCGGCAGCAAAATTTTATACAGGCGTTAAAATATAGCGCGAACGTCTTTTGAAACAGCGAACCGCCGGAATCAAGCCAACGCCCGGGCAAAACCCCAAAATCGCGCGAAAGCGCGATTTTTAACGGGGTCAAGGGGACTTTGTCCCCTTGCAGGGGGGCGGGGACGGAGTCCCCGCAATCTTTTTTCGGCTCAAAACGGCTACAGCTTAAAGAATGACACCAATTGTCTCAAAGTTTCCGCTTGGCTGTTAAGTTCTTGCGAAGCGGCGGCGGTTTCTTCGCTTACGGCGGAGTTCGATTGCACTACGGCAGATATTTGCCCTATGCCCGTGCTTATTCGACGTACGGCCTCCGATTGCTCTTTGGAGGCTTCCGAAATGTGGTTGATGACATCCGAAACTTTTTCGACGTTATCGAGAATGGCATTTAACGACGCGGCTGTTGCGTCTGCTACGGAAGCACCTGCGTCAACTCCGGTTATTGAGTTTTCAATCAACCCTGCGGTTTCCGTTGCGGCTTCCCGGCTTCTTGCGGCAAGGCTTCTTACTTCCTCGGCCACTACTGCAAAGCCTTTGCCCGCGTCTCCGGCGCGCGCCGCTTCAACAGCGGCATTTAACGCCAAAAGATTTGTTTGAAATGCGATGTCCTGTATAACTTTTATTACTTTTGAGATGTCGTTGCTTGCTGCTTTAATGCGGTTCATGGCTTCAAGTAATTGATTCATTGCATTGTTGCCTTCGTTGGCATTTTGGGTTGACAGGCTTGATAATGCATTTGCGTTTCGGGTGCTGTCGGCGTTTTGTTCGGTTTGCCGGCTTATCATTTCGATGCTTTCGTTAAGCTCCTGAACAGAGCCTGCCTGTTGACTTGCTCCGGTTGCCAAATCCATTGCCGTTGTTGAAATTTGATTCGCACCCGTAAGAACTTGGTCGCTTGTTTCGGAAATTTTCGTCATGGTTTTGTTAAGCGTTGCGATAATGCGATTAAGCGAATCTTTGATTACCGCAAAAGTTCCCGAATAGTCGCGCGTGATGCCCACGGTTAAGTTGCCGTTTGAAATTTCCCGTAAATTTGCCGAAATTTCCTGAACATACGAAGCAACGTCCGCAAGGGTTTCGTCCGCAGACGCGAGAATGGTGTTAAACACGCCCTTGTAATGCGCGGGGTTTGTATCAAAGCCCATTGCCGCGAGTTTTTCGTTTACATTTTCTAAATCGAAATTGCCCGCTTTCATCTCGTTCATAGTGGCTAAAGTTACCTGAAGCGGCACGTCTACGGATTTTGCAATATGGTTAAGCCCGAGCATAATTTTTTGCCAATCGCCTTTGTACCTGTCGGCATGTGTGCGGAAGGTTAAATCGCCTTTTTCGGCGGTGGCTTCTATCATGCCGGTAATTTCGCCGCTGATATTTTTCAGGTTGGCTGTTACATTATTAAGGGTTTGCGGCAAAACTACCCAATCGCCGGGCCAGTTTTTTTCATCTAACGCCACATTAAAATCACCGTCACCGATTTTATTCACGGTATCTGCCATGCTTAAAATGTCGTCGGTATTTCGCGAAAGCAGTTTATTTAACAGCTCCACGATTTCTTTGTATGCGTCCAGGTATTTTGTGCTGTCGATGGCGTAGTGTATGTTTCCGAGTTCCATATATTCTTTGTACATAACGGAAATATCGCGAATTAACTTTTCGATAACGTCCAAATTGCGATTAAGCTCTTTGTCGATTTCGTCCAGACCGAAGGAGTTGTCAATTCTTTTATTTGTGTTATGCACGGTTTTTCCCGACGCGATTGCCGACGACGCGGCACGGAACGAAAGCACACGCTCGCTGACGCCTTTTTTAACAAGAACAATAATGTACACAATTACGCTCACCATAATAAGCGCGATAAAAATACTTCCCGATATTAAAATCGTGCTTACAACGGAGGTAATCGGCGCGGTAACTGCGGCGGCGGGAACAGCCGTTACAAGCGTCCAGCCCGTGCTGTCCATATGCAGGGGAATGAAATAAGTGTCTGTGCCGTTAAGGTCGCGCATCCGGATAATATCCCGACCTGCGGAAATTGCCGCGTCCAACGGTTGCAACTCCGGAATTTGATTCAGGTACGTAAAACGACTCACGCCGTTTTCAAGCACGGGAACAAAATCGGCGTTGGGGTGCGTAAAAATTTGCCCGTCCGAGCCGACCGCAAACATATATCCGCCGCCGAGAATTTCGCCTGCTTCGAGCAGCTCAAATAAAACGGAAAGATACATGTTATACGCCAACGCACCTTCGCGCCCGCCGATGTCCGTAAAATATTTTGCGGTTGTTGTAATCAAAACAAATTCGACGCCGCACATGAACGGGTCGGTTGTGTAAAATTGGCCGCGATTTAAGTTCGCGCCTCTGAACCACGGACGTTCCGCCATAATCCACGCCGGGCCGAAATGCGTTTCGGGGTCGTGAGGGTCGGTAAGACCGCCCACAACGTAGTACGCGCCGTTAAGGCTGCCGTCGGCGAAGCCCAAATAAATATTTGCCATTTCGGGAACAATGCCGATAAGTTCGCGGTGCGTAGCATGAATGAGGTCATAATCGACTCCGACATTTTGCCACGTTGCCGTCATGGCATCTATGAGCATACCGGCACCGACGAAATACTCCTCTATTCTCGCGGCATGAGCTTCGTTATTTGTGCGAAGCGTATCGAGATAACCCTCGTACAGCTCGCCGCGAACCACGGCATTGGTTATGAAGTAGAACAAGATAACCGCAACCACAGCTATTACGGCAAAATAAATCCAAATTTTTGTTAAGAGCTTCATTTTGCTGCCACCGGAATTGTTCATAATTATCCTCCCCGAATATGTTTTTATAGTGAAACAAGACAAAAACGCTCTTGTTTCATCCCCAACCACTCGCACTTTTGTAGCGAACGCACTTGAGAAATCCGTTCAGGTTTCGTCGGAAAACGCGCAGAAGCCCGCGATTTCCCGACTCGCCTTCACGGTTCTCAAAGGCGTTCGCTATA
>WQVC01000087.1 GCA_009781765.1 Defluviitaleaceae bacterium
GAGCTGCAAATATTTTTCCGTTACGCGAATCTCTGAATGCCCCAAAATGCGCGAAAGCTCGTAAACATCGCCCAAACCGTGAACGAGAAAATTTGTCGCGAACGTATGACGAAACAAATGCGCTCCTTACGACCTTTTCCGAAAACTTTTACATATCCTTTTTCAAAGTTTATATTTTCCGTTTTCTCCACCTTTTCCCGACATTGATTTGAGCGGAATAACGGCGATATTACGGTCGGTTTTGGACGTTCTGCGATGGATTCCGGGAGCGATAACAGGCGGATTAACCGCGCCGATAAGTACGGTAAGAACGTCGGCAGATACAGTAAATACAACTTTGCGGAATAATACTAAACCCGTTGCAAGGTTTTGCAGAGGGGATTTTTGAAAGCATAGCCGGTGTCGTTGTCCGGCATTAGATGCGATGGGCAACGGAATAAACGACATTTATATCGAGATAACTGATTTTTTTAATGCCGACGATGATTTCTGCATCCCGGATGGCGATTACGACTTTCGCCCGTCTTTTGGTCGATTATGCTAACCTGCCAAAACTTCGATTTTTTGCCTGCCCGCTCAAACCGCAAGTTTGCTCGCAAATCTCGTTCAAAACAAAACACCGGCTTCCTTTACAAAATAGCATGACCTTTTCGCTTGTCTGCTTTTTCAGCAGTTTCCACTGCTTTTCTTGCATTCCTTTCCGGTATCAAAAAAGCAGAGCTTTTGTTCTCGCTCTGCTTTTTTCTCGCTTCACGTCTGCGCTTGCCGTTTAACTTAACGGCATTACGCATTCGCGCGGTTTTTATTGTTCTTGCCCCACTTTGAAGGGCGTGTGGAATTCGGGACAACCCCGACATACATCAACCGAACGTTATCTCCAACTCAAATTTTAACTTGCGGTAATAATCAAGCTCAACCAAATCGGTGGGCTTGATTTTTCCGTTATCGGAAAAATAAGTAAGCCCGGCATCGTCAAGCATACTGTATACAAATTGTGTGCAGTAGAGGATGTTGGGCTTTTTTTTGCGATTCCTTACGGAGAACCCCAAAATATTATACGCGCTGCCCTCGCGGTTTATTTTTTCGATGCGCATGAGCATTTTTTCCTTTTGTTCCGCCGTGCAGGGCAAGCTGTAAACCATCAGCTTTGCGTCGGGCGATTTGCGAAAAAATTCCAACAACTCCATGTTGAGTCCGGGCGAGAACACCTTTTCGCCGCCGTTGTAGCTGATTGTTGTTTGCAGCTTTTTGTCAAACGAAAGTGATGCGTGATTGTACTGTTTTTGAGTGAAAACGGACAAAATTTCCGACGGCGGACTGCCGGTTTTCGAAATAATTATATAGATGTTCGGGTCGGAAAAGCTGTTGCGCGCGTTTGTGAAATATTCGTCGGGCAGGCTCGATTGATTCACATAACGAAACGGATTGTGCCGCGTTAAGTCCATCGCAAACGCGCTTACATTTTTAAAGCATAATTTTTTTTTCGATTCGCCGATTATTTCCGCTTTATGTTTTATTTCAAGGGCGGCGTTGTTCAAAAGCTCGGAAATTCCAATGCCAACGGTTTCATCCGTCGGTGACAAATAGTAATGCGTGTACTTTACCGACGCAACAAACTTCCCCACAAGAATCGGCAAACACATGATTACAAGCCCCAAAACACGCCGAAAAATAAACTCGGGTACGCCGAGTTCCGTTCCGCTTTGAAGCACGGTTTCAATCATATAAACCTGCAAAATCAGAATACACGTGTACGCCGAAACAAGATATCGCCGCATGTTTCGTCGCCCCGGCGTCATAATTGTGCGCACAATAAGCAATATGTAAATAACCGCAAATGCCAACATAAAAAGCGCGGAGTTGCTTATCAAAAGCACTCCGATTGAAAGGACGATGAACAGGGTTTTTAATATGGCGAGAATCTTATTTTGCACCGTCCTTTTACGCCGCCTTTCCTTTCAATTTGAACACGTATGCCATAATTTCCGCAACAGCAACGTAAAGTTCTTCGGGAATTTCTTGGTCGATTTCAACGTCGGCGTAAATTGTGCGGGCAAGCGGCGGGTTTTCGACAATGGGGATGTCGTTTTCGATTGCCGCCTCGCGAATCCGTTTCGCCATAAAATCAACGCCTTTGCCCACCAAAACAGGCGCACCGCCGAGACCTTCCAAATCGTATTTAAGCGCGACAGCGTAATGCGTCGGGTTTGTAATAACAACGTCGGCTTGCGGCACATTTTGCATCATGCGGCGCATGGAAATTTCGCGCATTTTTTGCTTAATTTTCGATTTGATTTCGGGATTACCCTCCATCTGCTTCCATTCTTCCTTGACCTCGTGCTTGGTCATTTTCAAATCTTTTTCGTGCTTCCATTTTGTGTACGCAAAGTCGAAAAGCGCGATTAAAATATAAAGCATTCCAATCGAAAGCCCGAGCGAAATTACAAGGCTTCCGATGTAACCCACAACTTCAATAAATTGCATGTTCAAAATCGCGGGAATAGCATCAAGTTCGCTGATTAAAACCAAGTAAACAACCGCGCTCACCACACCCAGTTTCAACATACTTTTTACAAAATTTACGAGCGATTGCAACGAAAATATCCGCTTAAAGCCTTTAAGCGGATTAAGTTTGGAAAATTTGGGTTTCATGGGTTTTGCGGTCGGATTCCAACCCACTTGAAGCAGGTTTATTGCAACGCCCACTAAAATTGTTACGATAAATATCGGCAACGAGAACCATATTACGCGGCTCAATAACCACGACATATGCCGCGCAATATCAACTTGGTTAAAAGTGTCAAGCATATTGTATGTGAAAAAAACCTGATTGCCCTCGAATACGTTTAAAATCCCGTTTAAAATTCCGCCGGCAAACAACGAAAGCGCGAAAAAGCCGACAATCAGCATAGCTGCCGTTGACGCCTCCTGGCTTTTTGCAACTTGCCCTTCATCGCGCGCTTTTTTGCGCTTTTTGGGCGTCGCTTTTTCGGTTTTTTCGCTGCCGCCCTGTTCAAAAAAGCGCAGGTTAAGACGAATGTACAGCTTCATCGCGGAGCCATCCCCTCCATCATGCTCGCCATGCCGTTGAGTGCCATATTGAAAACATTGTCGTAAATTATGTCAAGCCCGGGTATCATTACAGAAAACATCAGAAAAAGCCCGATAAGCACTTTCAGCGGCATACCGACAACAAATACGTTCATCGTAGGTACGGCTTTAACCATAATGCCCAAGCATACGTCGATAATTAACAATGTTCCGACAAGCGGAAGCGCGATTCGAATTGCTAAAACAGAAAATCCTACAAGCGTCCACACCATAAATTCCGCCAACGGTGCGTTGCCGACAACAAACGCCGACCCGATGGGAATAAGTTGATAACTGTGAAAAAACAGCCGGATAAATTCGTGCAACCCGCCCGCTGCAACAAGTATCGCGAACGCCGACAGCGTAAGCAAGTTTCCCATAATCGGAACTTGTATTTGCTGAATCGGGTCGAGTACGTTTACCATGGCGAAACCCATGCTGAAGTCGATAAACTGCCCCGCAAAAAGGATTGCGTTGAATACGAAAAATAAAATGTATCCCATCATCGCGCCGGTTACAACCTCGGCAAGAATAAGCATGGCAAACCCGGCGGGCGAATCGTAAAAAGTAGCCATGGTTACAATGTTGGCGGCGTAAATTGCCGCCGACATTACAAACGCAAAAAGAAGCCGCGCCTGTATCGGGATACTCATACCCGAAAGCACCGGCAAGAAAATAAGAAATGCCGATACCCGAACCAAAATAAGCATCAGCACATCTATATTGTTAAAAAAATCGATTAAAAGCGGAATTAAGTCCATTTTTTAACCACCGTATATAACGGGATGCAGCATCGGATGTACGAACTGCGTGAAATTTGACGTCAGGTTTGTAAAAAATTGCACAAGCTGCGTAAGCATAAACGGCCCGAACGCAACCATTGCAAGAAGAACCGCCAATATTTTGGGGATAAACGCGAGGGTGGGCTCCTGAATACTTGTTACCGTTTGAAAAACAGCCATAACCAAACCCGCGATAAGACCCATCAAAAGCGGTGGCATTGCCACTAAAATAACCGTCAAAAGCCCTTCGCGAACTATATCAAGAACGATAGACTGTGTCACAAAAATCCCCTTTCAGCGGGAGCTTGGAGTTACACACGTCTGTCAACAACCATGCCCGCCTCAATTAAGCTGTACCCGTCGGTTTCCATTGTTCCCATGCGGTAATTGTAGTGATAGCTTAACCCCCGGAAACGCATATGTTCTACGAGCGGTTCGGTCATAAGTTGTTGCGTGTACGTGCGAAGCCCCTCAAAAAGCTCGATATTTTCGCCGATTGCAACGTTTGCAGCCTCATGGCTCAAGGCAGAAACGCTTTCGCGGTCGAACGTAATTGCGCCTTCTTCGGAAAGCGTCAGCCCCAACATGCGCAGGCGCGTACTGTTTTGATGAACATTCTCAATTACCTCGCCCGAATACGACCGCAAGCCGCTGCTGTGCGACTGCCGGTACATAAAATCGGCAGAGCCGTTATAGCGCGAGGCAAATGTTGCCAAATTATCCGCCATATTTTCAAGCGCGGCATGATAGCCGTTTTGGTGAACATCGCGGTTAAAATTTTCCATGTCTACTGCCGTGCGTTTTGCCGCGTCGCGCAGACTCGTTACGCCCGTTGAAACCGATTGCGCATAATTCACAATCTCGTTTCGAAGCGTTTTATTGAGTACAAACGTACGCCCCAAGGGTTCGTTACCTTGGGCGATACGCTGCTTACGAGGGACATATCCCCCGTTGCGCGTTCCCGCATTGCCCACAATGTACGGCCTGTAGATGCTGTAATAAAATACACTTGTTAACATAATATCGCCTCCATGGCTTAAAAATCCTCCGAAATTACCCTCTATATAAATTATCGGCATAAAGCGGAAATAAGTCAATAGGAATTTTCGGATGAAGTAAATTTTACGAATGAGTTCTCGGGACTCTGCCCCGAACCCCGGAAACTTTTGAAAAAGTTTCATCAAAACTTTATCAAAAACCGCTCGAAGCGCGGTTTTTCGAGGTTTTTGTCGAACTTTTAAAGGACGCAGGGAGCAAAGCGACCGCTTCCCGCGCCACCCTCCAAAAAGTTCGTGGGGTGCGGGGCGAAGTCCCGCGAAAGTTTACATGCATATACATAATTTATTTTTTGAGGAGCAAAATAGAATGATAGCTTTTAAAAATTTTGCAAAATCGGGGAAATCGCGTGAAAAATAAAAAACTTGTTCCAATCGGACTTATTGTAGGTTTTGCGAACGGGCTTTTCGGTGCGGGCGGCGGAACGCTTCTTGTTCCCGCGTTGCAAAAATTTATGAAATTCGAAACGCATAAGTCACACGCAACCGCGCTTGCGGTAATTCTGCCGCTTTCGGTAATCAGCGCGATTATTTACACGTGGGGCGCGGACGCGGATTGGAAAATTATTTCGCTTGTTTCGGCGGGCGGCGTATGCGGCGGCGTTATCGGGGCAAAAATACTGAACAAACTGGCGGCGTGGTGGCTGAATATTTTATTCGGGCTGTTTTTGGCCGTCGGCGCGGTCAGAATGCTTTTTGCGTGACGCTTGTATGTGGATTTGGTATGTAATTATCGGCTTTGCCTCGGGAATCGTCAGCGGAATGGGAATCGGCGGCGGCGCGATTTTAATTCCCGCGCTTACAATTTTTCTTGATATTTCGCAACAAAAAGCGCAGAATATAAACCTTTTGTACTACATTCCCACCGCGCTGATTGCTTTGCGCGTTCACAAAAAAGAAGGCAACATCGAAAAAAAAGGCTTGTTGCCCCTGATTTTATTGGCAATTCCGGGAACAATCGCGGGTGCGTTAATCGCGGTAAACATCGACGCAAATTATCTCCGCAAAGGCTTTGCAATTTTCTTGCTGTGCATGGCAATTTACGAATTAAAGAAAGGATACGAAAAATGGAAAACTCGGCATTCGAAGGACTTAAATCCCGCTTCAAAAGCGCAAATACCGACGAAAAAATCAGAATCTATGTAGAATCGGAAGAACTCACGCAAAATCAGTACAAAGAACTGCTTCACATGTTCCCCCTCAGCGATTTGAACAAATTGGAGGCGGCGTTGGCATAGTGCGAATCAAGAGTTCAAAATAACCCCTCGGCGTAAATGCATTGTGGCGAGCCGTTTACAATGCATCGGCGAGGGGTTATTTCCTGCCCTTGATTCGCATTGATAATGCGATTCAAGGTCGCCTGGGAATTTTTCTTCGCGCCCGCTCTCGTTGTACGAACAAAATAATCGGCAGAAGAATCATGGCGGCAAGTCCTCCGGCAAAACCGTTGTTGTACAAATTCAAGCCGCCGTGGAAGCCGCCGATATTCACCGCAAGGGCGAGATGCAAAAATCCGGCAATCAAACCCCACATCATGCCGAATTTCCGCGAAAGCGGCGACAAACACGTCGAAAAAATCGCGGCAACAAGGAAATTCGAGTCGTTTGCGGGAATGCCGGTTACAAAATGAGCGATAAAAGCGGCAATCATTGCACCTGCAACAACCGGCGCGGCGGAAAGCAACGCCTTACCGAACGCGCCGAACCCTATTACCGACAAAATCGCGCCTACAACGGGGCCGTTATACGAGCCGCCGGTAACAAGCATGAACAACGAACACGCAAGCCCCATAACGCCCATGTGAATATAAATTTTTTCGCGATATTCGTTGAAGTAGTCGTTGTCGGTGGAATGAGGCTCGTAAAAAAATCGCAGGGTAATCGACTTGCCTTTTGCAAACGAGCCGCAAAAAATAAAATATGCGGAAACAATAAGCACGAAAATCATCAGGTGCAAATCATAACCGTAGCTCCAAACATCGGAGGTGTAAAAATACGCGCCGACAAGCCTGTATACAGCAAAAATTCCCATCCCGATAATTCCTGCGGCGAAACCCACGTTATACAGGTTATAACCCATGTGCGCCATTTCTTTATGAACCGCAAGCGGGTTGATTAAAAATCCGATTAACAGCCCCACAACGATGCCTATTCCGATGCTTAACGGAAGCGGCAAATTCGTTGCGTAAGCAACCTGCGTAACCGCCGGCGCAAGACACGTCGCCAAAACCGCCCGCAAAACACATTGCGAAGGCGGTTTTTTTGAAACAACGGCGTACAAAAAGCCGCCGACAATTATCGGAAGCATGTTCAGGGGATTTTTTCCGAAGAAGGCAAACCCTATGGCGAGGCCGTGAGTTCCCATTGTAAGCCCGCCGGGTTCGTGCTTGGCAATAACAAGCGCGAGAATCGCTAACAGCCCTACAAGCCCGACGTTTACAAGCGTCGCGCCGAATCCTCCGATAGATATATAGTCCGAAACCAGAACGTCCGAGCCGGAAAAAATTCGCAACAGCCCTTCAAAAACTCCGCGCGGCGAATCGTAAATTATTCCCGCAACGATAAAAGCCAAAAATAAAAAACCATGCACACGGAATGGTTTTTCCAAAAATTTTTCTCTGAAGAAGTTCATTTTACACTCGCCCCTTGATTGCAAGTAGGTATATTCAAGCGATTTTACGGCAAAGATTTGACAAATGCAAGAACAAAAAACGAGAGGGGCATCACAAATGTTTGTAAAAGAAGTAAAAATTTTGCTCGCGTCATTTGTACTCGGAGCAGTAATCGCGGTGGGGTTCGCGGCGTACACCCACGCATACGCAACGAGGCTTCAGGGCGACATCGCCGAAAATGTATTGCGCTTTCATGTTCGCGCAAACAGCAACAGCGCGGACGACCAATTTTTAAAAAATTTCGTACGCGCAGAAATTTTGGAAGAATTTTCACACACGCTTAATAATAATCTTTGCGAAACACGCGAAAATATTTTTGAAAATTTATCTTATATTCAAGCGCACGCGCAAAAAATCGTTCGCGACGCCGGTTTCGAACACGAAGTTACCGCCGAAATTTCAAACGTATTTTTTCCGACGCAAACTTACGGAAATATTGCGTTCCCCCCCGGTCGATATGAAGCGTTGCAAATTATCATCGGCGACGGCGACGGCGAAAATTGGTGGTGTCTTATGTTTCCGCCGCTGTGTTACGTTGACATGACAGCCACCGATGAAAGCCGCGAACTTCTCGCTCAAAATCTTTCCAACGAATCCCTGCTTCTTGTTACGCATACAGAGGAAGGCACTCCGGAGCTTGTTGTGCGATTTCGTATAGTTGAGCTGTGGCAAAACCTCCTTGCGTGAGTTCGCACAGCGTGATATTATCCGCGCATGGAGACTGCGGATATGAAAAAAAATTGTGAAATGCTCGACGATACTTGTCTGGAGCTTTGGAACGAAGACGGCACATTGATTGATGTGAGCCTCGGCGCATTGAATTTATTCGGTGCGCCTCCGGCGTCGTGGGCAAAATATCAGCCCAACGGCGAACTGTCGAAAGACGCAATGCGGGTTCGTGTGCGGCAAGCCTTTAAATACGGCGTCGCAGAATTTGATTGGCTGTACAAAAGCCCCGACGGCAGGCACATCGACTGCCGCATACATATGCAAATCGTCGAACATTCGGGCAGAAGGGTCGCGCGTTCTTTTATTACGGAAAAATTGCCCAAGGAATCTGCGGCAGAGCGCATCGTTCAGCAAAGGCTGCACGCCATGCTTGAATCCTCGCCTTTATGTACGTTTATCATGGACGAAAATTATAACGTGGTTGACTGCAACAGCGTTGCGGTGTCTATGTTTGAATTTGACAACAAGGAACATTTTATCAAGTCCGTTTTCGAAATCGCACCGAAATTTACAGACGAAGACCTTTATGCCGGCGGCGCAATGGTGCTTGAAAAAGTTCAGGAAGCCTTCGCATCCGGGTACGCCCGCTTCGAATGGAATGCCCGTACATTGTCCGACAAAGCCGTTCCGTCGGAGTTTACAATCGTGCGCGTAAAGTTGGAGGATTCCATTTATGTAATCGTGTACATCCGCGATTTAACCGACTTTTACAAAGCGCGGGAAGTAATCCGCGCGCGCGAATCATATGAGCTTGCAAAACTTTTCCTTGACGCCGCGCCCTTTGCAATAAACTGGGTGGACGAAAATGTTTCCCCGATAGACTGCAACGCATTTACGACGGAGCTTTTCGGGTTTGAAAGCAAAGAAGATTATTGGAACAACACACACAAATTACATCCCGAGCTTCAGCCCTGCGGAACGCCTTCGGCGGAAAAGTTAAGGGCGCATCTGCAAACCGTAATGGAAACGGGTCGCACACGTTTCGAGTGGTTGCATTATCGCAATAACGGCGAACTGCTTCCGGCGGAAATTGTTATGGAGAAGCTCGAATTTAACGAGCAAATTTTAATCGCCACCTATTCAGCCGACATGCGCGAAATCCGAGCCGCTGCCGAGCGCGAAAAAGAACTTGAAATGAAACTGCACAAGCAGGAAGCCGACGAGCGCGTTAAAGTTATGATTGAAAGCGCACCTTTCGGCGCAATTCTTTACGACCCCGTCAACGACGCTCTTATTGATTGCAACCCGGAGGTAATAAGGCTTTTCAAACTGGAAAACGGAGAGCAGTTTATTACCGCATTTAAATCGCGACTTTACGATTTCTTTCCGCCCGTGCAACCTTGCGGAACTCCGACGCAGGAAAAACTTGACGCGGATATGGATGCTGCGGCCAAAAGCGGTCGCTTCAAAACCGAACAAATTTTTCTTGACGTCACCGGCGAAGAAATCCCCGCCGAAGTAACAATAACGGCTATCAGCTACGGCGGTTCGCCCATGTTTGCATTTTATATCCGCGACCTGCGCGAGGCAAAAAGGGCGGAAGAAAAAATTCGCAAAGCGCAAATTGCCGAAGAAAGCAATCGCGCCAAAACAAATTTCCTCGCACGAATGAGCCACGAAATTCGTACGCCCATTACGGCAGTTTTGGGCATATCCGAAATTGAGCTGCAAAGCCTCGATATTACTCCGCGAACGGAAGAATCATTTTCGAAAATTCACAATTCGGCAACCCTTCTTCTCGGAATTGTCAACGACATATTGGATATTTCAAAAATTGAAGCAAGCAAAATGGAACTTATTCGCGAACCGTACGACGTAAGCGAAATGATTAGCGACATTATTCACCTGCATCCGAATTTATTGCGCGGCAAAGACATTGAGTTCCGCCTGCTTTTGGACGACAACATACCGGTGCATCTTATCGGAGATGTTTTGCGCATCAAGCAAATTATGAACAACCTCCTGTCGAACGCTTTTAAGTACACGAAAAAAGGTTCGGTGGAATTATCCTGGCGATGGGAGGATTCCCGCTTGGTTGCTTCTGTATGTGACACCGGGTTCGGCATGTCCGAAGAGCAAATTCAAACTTTGCGCAACAACGAATACACCCGCTTCCATGAAAGCGAAAGCCGTGCAATAAGCGGCACCGGTCTCGGTATGCCCATCGTCTTCAATTTGATTACCATGATGAACGCCGATGTCGATATAACAAGCGAAGTCGGCAAGGGAACGTCCGTTGTTGTAAGCATACCGCAGCAATCTTCCGGCTCCGATGTCATCACCCGCGAAACCATCAAGCATTTGCAGCAGTTCGAAAAACATATGCGTTCCGCCGCAAAAAAGTTCGCGGTTATTCCCGAACCCATGCCGTACGGCAAAGTGCTTGTTGTTGACGACGTAAGCGCGAATCTTTATGTTGCGCGAGGGCTTTTGGCGTTTTACGACCTGCAAATCGAAACCTGTTCGAGCGGCTACGAAGCCATTGATAAAGTCAAAAACGGCAATGTTTACGATATTATATTTGTTGATTACATGATGCCGGGCTTAAACGGAACGCAAACTATGAACATAATTCGCGAAACGGGCTACGACAAACCTATTGTGGCATTAACCGCCAACGCTTTAACCGGCCAAGAAGAAGAATTTTTAAAAAGCGGCTATGACGATTTCATCTCAAAGCCCATTCAAACAAAGTATCTCAATACCGTGCTGAACAAACTCATACGAGATAAGCAACCGCCCGAAGTTTTGGAATCCGCGCATTCGCTTAAATCGCAAGAGAACGCCGGTATAAATATTTGGCAAAGCGAGCTTGTTCATAAAATGCGACTTGATTTTGCCCGCTTTAACAAAAATTCATTTCTCGAAATACAGCGCGAATTGGAAGCGGGAAATCTCGAAAACGCTCAATTGTCGGCGCATAATTTGAAGGGGCTTGCCGGCTTAATCCACGAACCCGCGTTAGCCAAAGCCGCCGAAAATTTAGAGTCGGTATTGGCAAAAGGCAAAACGCCCAACGCCGCCCAGTTGTACGCCCTCAAAAACGAAACGGAGCGCGTACTTGCGGGCATCGGCAACTCCGAAACCGTTTATTCCGGGCGCGACGCGGAAAAAGCGCGCGACATTTTCGACCGGCTTATTCCCCTGCTTGAAACCAGCGACACCGAATGCCTGAATCTGGCGGACGAACTTCAAACGCTGTCGGAAACAGCCGTCTTGCTGAAACAAATTCGCAATTTCGATTTCAAGTCGGCATTAAACACGGTGCTGACGTTAAAAGAATTATTTTAGTGCGGTTTGCCAAAACGTGCGGAAAATTTGCGTATATGTATTGTGGTGCGCGACCGGTTGTTTTCGGGTGTTTTTCCCGAAAACGACATCGAGCGCACCGTTCACAATGCATAGCAAATTTTCCGTACCGAAGCGCAAACCGCTATAAAAGGAGTTGTGACATGTTAAATTCACTTATCAGGGGCGTCAGTATGGGCGCGGGAATGGGAATCGGGCAGCAAATTACCGGCACACTCATTCAGCACGTTGTCGGGCGTACCACCGGGCAACGCGGAAATAACGGAAATAATTCCGGAAACACCGGACACTCCCCTCCCCCCGCCGCTACCGGTTGGGATATTCAATGCGCTTGCGGCGAATCAAACACCGGCGACAGCAGGTTTTGCGGGCAATGCGGAAAGCCTTTGGTTGCACGGTGTACCCTTTCATCCGGCACAAGGTGCGCTTGCGGCTTTATGAACGCTACCGGTCAAAAATTTTGCTCGGAGTGCGGTAATCGGCTTTAGATTATGAGTTCTTGGAGCTTCATTTTTGGGGCTTCGCCCGGGACGCATGGGCGAGCAGTCCGCCGGCAGGCGGACGACCGGCCCCAAGCCCCACAAGGGGACAATGTCCCCTTGACCCCTTCTTAAAACCGCGCTTTGCGCGGTTTTTTTAATGGCAAATCCGCCCGATTGAAGCCGATGCCCTGTAAGCAGTTTTGTAAACTGTGCGGAAAATTTGCGTACATGCATTGTAGTGCGCGACCGGTTGTTTTCGGGCGCACTGCTTACAATGCATAGCAAATTTTCCGTACCGAATTAAAAACTGCTGTAACCGGCTCAATCGGGCGGATTCGTTTCAAGCTCTTTCCCGGTAATGATGTAGTGCAGGGACACGCCGAAAATTTCATGCAGTCGCAGATAGTTGTATGCGGTCATTTCGCGGCCTCCGAATTCAATCATCCTCAAAGAACCCGTGCGCATACTCATTTGTTTTGCGAGGTCTTTCACCGACATATTGTTCGCTTTGCGCAATGCTTTTACGCGGTCGCCTACTTCGTAGCGCAGTAATATCGTGTCTATAATCGCTCTTACTGTTATAAAAATCACTCCCGGGGCGGTTTGACGAAACATGCGAAAATTTTCCGCACCGAAGCGCAAACCAAAAAATTACGCGGGGGCGGGACGCACTGTGGACTGATGCGCCCGCCGTCCGCGAAAACAAAAAAGCCCGCAGGGACGGCAAAAAATCTGCCATCACCTGCGAGCTTGATATGTAAGGTTCAACATATGCAAACCGAGACATGCCCTCAA
>WQVC01000088.1 GCA_009781765.1 Defluviitaleaceae bacterium
ACGACTAAAAACTTTGAAGGGGATGACACCTTATCAATTCATTGTCAAATCTTGGGGCGATAATCCCGACGTTTTTTTAGATGAACCGTGCCACCTCAATCTGGGACTTTACACCTAAGGCAAGACTGGAAGGCTATAATGAAGTAAATATAGAACGTATAAATGTCGAGATTCAGCGAAATCAACAGCTTGGGAAAGAAGTTCGTGGTCGGATTGCTAAATTTCAAAGATGTATTGCTACGTATGATTTGCATATGGTCGGCTTGAAATCAGACGGTACTGTTATTGCGGTTGGGTGCAACAATGACGGTCAATGCAACACAGGCGACTGGTGGAGTATTATTGCCGTTGCTACGGGAGGTTCGTACACAGTCGGCTTGAAATCGGACGGTACTGTTGTCGCGATTGGAGACAACAAGTATGGTCAACGTGGCGTCGCTCTTTGGCGAGATATTGTTGCTGTTGTTGTAGGTCATTCACATACAGTCGGTTTGAAATCGGAGGGTACTGTTGTCGCGGTTGGAGATAACTATTCGGGGCAATGCAACACCGGCAATTGGCGAGACGTTGTTGCTGTTGTTGGAGGTGCTTTTTACACTGTCGGTTTGAAATCGAACGGCACGGTTGTTGTTGTTGGGGTTGGAGAAGATATTTACGGTCAATGCGACACCAATGATTGGCGAGATATTGGTCCGATTGATGAAGAAAAATTCCTTGCCACAAAACAACGTCGCGAGCAAGAGAAAAAGAGAGCAGAAGAAAAACTCCAAGCCGAAAAACGTCGCGAAGCAGAGCAACGCCGTGAAGCAGAGCAAGCGGCAGAACAAAGGCGTAAAGTAGACCAATGGATACAGCAAGGACTTTGCCGATATTGCGGCAACCGGGTAGGCGGCTTATTCACG
The DNA here is from genome assembly GCA_009781765.1 of Defluviitaleaceae bacterium. Taxonomy (GTDB): domain Bacteria; phylum Bacillota; class Clostridia; order Lachnospirales; family WQUN01; genus WQVC01. The sequence continues at coordinate 903 of WQVC01000088.1, forward strand.
AAGAAATGTAAATCGTGCGGTAAGCCCCAAAGCTAACAAAGCAGACCGCATCGAAAACAAAAACGACCTCGTTAAGCGAGGTCTCAAGGTTTCAGATGTTAAATTGTCCAATCCACCAAGTTCAAACCATCAATATTCATAAAATCGGCGGTGTTGTTCGTCACCAATGTGTAATTCCCTTCCAAGCAGTACGCCGCAATCAGTAAATCTGCGTCATGGACAGTAAAGCCCTTTTTGCGAACCTTCGCATATTCGACAGCGGCGCGTTCCCATAATCGCGCGGTTACGGGGTCAATGGGACATTCTTTGCGCAAAACAGCATATGATGCTTCTTTTACGGGCGCAGGGGTGTACAAAAATCCGCGCATGATTTCAAAGTGTACAATGGGCGGAACTACGATTTTTGAACCGCGACCCCAAGCATGGTCACGCCGAGCGCGGACGATTTCATTGCCTTGCAGTAAGCGGATAATAATATTTGTATCCAAAGCGTACATCATATTTTAGTCCTCCGCAAAGGTAACAACATCACGCCCGAACCGCATACGGGGAAAATCCGGCAGCGGCTCATTTACAGCACTATCAACCAACCTGTCGAACTCTTCCCAAAAATTAGCTTGGTCATCGTCGTTAGGCGGAGATGTTTCAATCACAAGAACGGCGCGACCTTGGCGCGGCAGACTGATACTTTCAATCGGAGTGAACAGTCCGTTATTAAAAAAGCCCTGAACAGCCAACATAAATTTTCGCCTCCTTTGTTATCCGTAATCACCCCGTAAAATAAACGCCCCCCCGTGGGACACATCACGCATTGCTGCGCCAGAGGTGCGGGGAGTCCTGTTGTTCTTATTATATGCAACGGGTAGTGGATATGCAAGAAAAATATATCGGTACGTCGGGAAGGTGAAAAAATGGCAGGAATAATCAATAAAAATGCCCTCGCGGGCGTAATCGAATACGAAGGCGGAAACGACACATTCATTTGGAAGCATCCGCTTGAAGATTTTAACACGGGCAGTCAGTTAATTGTTCACGAAAGCCAAGAAGCCGTATTTTTTATGAACGGGCAAGCTCTCGATTTGTTTCCGGCGGGGCGGCATACGCTTGAAACGCAAAATCTTCCGATTGTCGGGCGGTTTTTTAAAGCTCCCACGGGCGGGGTTACGCCTTTTCATTGCGAGGTTTACTTTATCAATAAAACCGAACAGCTCGGCGTAAAATGGGGGACGGATACCAAGCTCGAATATGTTGAACCCGCATACGGTTTTCCCATACAAATAGGCGCGTCGGGCGAAATGTCGCTGCGAGTGGAGGATTCACGCAAGCTGCTTGTAAAAATTGTCGGCACAGAGCGCGGCATAAGTCAGCAAGCGTTTGTGCAAAAAATGCGGGCGTTTTTAATGACGCGCATAAAAAATCATCTCGCGACGTACATAAAGCGCGAAAAAATAAATATCTTCGAAATCGACGAGCATTTGTTAAATATCTCCGAGGCTCTTCACGCGCAATTTAAGCCGGATTTTTCGGATTACGGCATTTCAATGGAACGTTTTTTTGTCACGACAATTGTTAAGCCGGAGGACGACCATAATTATCGCCGCTTTAAGGAAATCCATTTTCGGCAATATGCCGATGTTGCCGAAGCTCGCTTGCGTCAACAAGCGGGCTTGATTGAACAGGAAACGCAAAAGCAAAAAATGATTCTTGAAGCCGAGGGCTTGGCGCAAAAACGCGCACTTGAAGGTTACACCTATCAGGACGAACGCGGCTTTGACGTTGCCGAGTGCGTTGCCGCAAACGAGGCTGTCGGTCAAATGACAAACATGGGCGTTGGCTTGGGCATGATGGCGGGGGTTGGTGGTGCGGTCGGCTCGCAGGTCGGGGGCATGATGCAAAATGCAATGGGCGGAGTTCTGCAACCCGCTCAATCCGCCGGCAACGCGCCCGACGCAAGCGTGATATGTACAAAATGCGGAAAAGCCGTTCCCGCAAACGGAAAGTTCTGCCTCGAATGCGGGCAAGCGGTTTTGGTTGCGGGCGAAATAATTTGCCCCGCTTGCAACGCAAAAACACCCGCAGGCAAATTTTGCTCGGAATGCGGTGCGCCAATAGTTAAAAAATGCCCGGACTGCAAAACGGAACTTCCGCCGAACGGGAAATTCTGCCTTGAATGCGGGCATAAAATTTATAGTGAATCAAATTAAGAAGCGTCCCGTCGGCTATGCATTGTCGCGAACGGTACGCAAATCAAATTGATTCACTACAAGGGGATGATAGCATGAACTCTACGCGAAATTCGATTATTGCTGTATCCGCGATTATGTTTGTAATCGCATCATTGCTGTTTCTCATAATTCCGATTACGCCGACATTTTTAATTGCATACGGCTTTGCCCTGCTTGCAATCGCGATGTTTTGCGGCGGCAAGTTGTATTTGTCGGCAAGCCCGGGAGCATATCCGTGGTTTGCATCATTTCCGAAAACGATTTTGCGGTATTTGGCAGTGCAAGCGGTGCTGTCGGCAATTTTCGTACTGCGCGAAAATATTTTACCCGGCGCGTTTTCGATTACATGGTTTGTGCTTCTGCACATTATTTTGCTCGCTTTTTTTGCGATTACACTGATTATGCTCCACAGCGGCAAAGAAATAATCGAGAAAAAAGATGCCGAAATTAAGCAAAAAGTTTCGGCATTACGCTTAATGCAAGCCGACGTGGATTTAATTTTACGTAACAACCCCGAACATGCGGAATGTTTAAATCGCGTCAGCGAAGCATTAAAATACAGCGACCCTATGATTAGCCCCGCGCTTGTTGCTTACGACGAGCAAATTCAACGAAAAATAATTGAAATGAACGACCCGGCAAGCGGGAATTTTTCGCAAATTTGCGAAAAACTGCTTATTCTGATTGCCGACAGGAATAACCGGGTTAAGCTGATGAAGTAAGGGGGCATGTCAAGGTACAGGCTCGCAGTTATCAAAAACGAGCCGACAGCAGAATCAGTATAAAAAAGCACCCCGAAGGGTGCTTTTTTTATCAACTCATCACAACGCAAGCCCTGATTTTCATACTCCGGCAGGTTCAAGCACTTGCGAGGAATTTCGCGCCTTGGCAACGCCGGGTGCACTTGCATACTTTAATTTCAAGGCTTCCGCTTTGATGCGGACTTGTCTCGGAACTGTAATTTTCGTTTCGAGGTTGCACATCCCTATTTCATCGCAACACCGTTTGCTGTTAAAAATTCTTTAAGCTCAACGGGGGTATAATTTCGCGGCAAGCGGGGCGAGTACAACATGCTTGAAATAATCGCCGCATCGGCGCGGGTTTTTGTAAAAACGTCCAACAAATGCTCGGGCTTGCCCGCTCCGCCGGATGCAATAAGCGGAACGGAAACAGCCTCCTGCGATTTTTCCATAAGCGCGATATCGTAGCCGGTGGCAACGCCGTCGAGGTCGATGCTGTTTACGCAAATTTCGCCCGCGCCGAGTTCTTCGCCGCGTTTAATCCACTCCATTGCGTCGAGGCCGGTTGCAACACGCGCGCCGTCGATGTAAACCTGATAACCGCTCGGGAAATTTTCGTCGCGCTTAACTTGGGTAGAAAGCACGATTGCTTTCGAGCCGAATTCTGCCGCCCCTTCGCGAATAATTTCGGGATTGCGCACGGCAACGGAATCTATGCTTACCTTGTTTGCGCCAACGCTTATCGCCGCACGAATATCGTCCGTGTTTCTTATGCCGCCGCCTACAATAAACGGAATCGACACTTTATCCGCAACTTTTTTCATGGTTTCGATGTCAATCATGCGTTTTTCGTTGCTTGCGGTCACATCGAAAAAAATAATTTCGTCGATTTGAAGGGATTGCATTTTTTCCGCCATTTCGTCGGCGGGCGCAATGTCGATATTATCGAAAAATTTTACCCCTTTTGTTACGCGCCCCCCAATTGTGTCTAAACATGCGATTAACCTTTTCATGCAAACCTTCCTTTCGAAAATTTATTTTGCCCGGAGCATTGTATCAAAAAAAACAGCCCCTGTCGTGCAGGGACTGTTTTTTTGATTACTCTAAAAGAGTGTTTCGGTTGTGGTTGTGATAATTTTCGCACCGACAAACCCCGTCAACATCCCGACGCTGTCGTCGAAAAGTTGCGTACCGGAATTAAGAATCGTATTCCTGACAGCTGTCACATGCTGTCCCACGAAATCGGCGCGCGGATTCTGAAATCTCATCGTATGCCGTTTGCCCAAGGATGTTCTGAACGTTACGGCTAACACGCTGCGTGTACTCACAAAAATCACCTCCTTTCTTTTTTTACGGCATTTGCCGGATTAGCAGTGCACAACGCGAACTTTGAGAACTCTTCTGAGCGGGCGGTCTTGAAATGCGTTCAAATTTGCCGCCAGTTCGTACAATTGCGCGTCTGTTGCTGTGGGGCAGAATTTACGAAATGTAAATTGCCCCGGTTCGTAACGCAATATGATGCCTCTGGATGCTTCAACCATAATATCCCTCCTTTCTGTTGCGAATTTTTTCGGGCGATTAAAGCGGTGCAACCGTTCTTTGTGCGGTTGTTATCACTTTCGCGCTGTATGCGTTTTCGGCGATGCCGTTTTGGGATAACAAAATTCCGCTTGATGCCATTGCGTCCATTCGCAAACGTGCATCGGCCGCGATTTTGTCGGTGCGGGCGTGGGGTACCGAAAAGCGCAAAATGCGCCCGCTGTCCGTGTTAAAACGAAGGACAAAACGATGTGTTGATGTTGCCATAATTTTCACCTCCTTCCGGGAAAATTTTGCGATGTCCGAATTTGTTTCGGAATCGTTTTGCTTACGCTTCCGTAAGCTCTTCCGTAACGGTGAAGTAGCCGCGAGTTGCCGGAAGGAGAGGGGGACGCGCGAAATTGAGTGCGATACGAAGCGTATCCAAATTGGCCTGCGTCAAATTCGGATTAAGCCGAGAAAAGGTTTGCACCGATTCATTCATGTCGCCTACTGTCCTTACGAATCTGACTCGAGCGGCAAAGGGCGTTCTTACTATTGCCATATTTTCACCTCCTTTCTTTGTGAAGCCTGGGCGGCGGTTGCCGTTCGGCTTTGTGATGAGTGAATTATAGTCCGGGTGTTTTACCGTGATATCCGGAACGGTTCTGAGAATTCTTCCTGGAATTTTTCCTGGAAATTTTCCAGGAATTTTTCCGGGAATCGCGGCGCACCAATCGCACTTTGAACACCGAGGACACATGTGATTTGCCGCACATTCCCCGAAGCCGTAGCAGTTTCCTGTGCAATATAAAAAAATCGCCCCCTATTTAAAGGAAGCGATTTTTTCGCAAACGATTTTTTCGTTCAATATTATTCGGGCGAGCTTTGAAAATTTTTCGGGGTCGCCGCTTGTGCAGTATCGTATTTCGGGAGGAGTGTCGGGCGGCGGCAAATTTTTTGCGGCGTCGCGAGCGGCGCGGGCGCAGGCTTCGGCGGGGTCGATGAAGGTGATTTCGCCCAACACTTTCGCAAGCGCGGGCTTCAACAGCGGATAATGTGTACAGCCGAGAATCAGCGCGTTGACCTTGCCGCGAAGGTCGGCAAGATAATTTTTTGCGGCGAAACACGCCACCGGATGCCCGCCGACAAAGCCGGCTTCCGCAATCGGCGCGAACATCGGACACGCACGAAGGTGAAGTTTCGGAAGCTCCGGCAGGTTCGATTGCGCCGGCTTCGAGGGAATGTGCGGCATCTTACTTTTGCACCCGGCGTTGTACTCGGCGGCGAAAAGGCCGCTGTTAATCGTGGCCTGCGTGGCAATCAAAACGGGGCGAAAGTCGGGGGTTTGCAACGCGAGGCGCACGGTTTCCGCCGCCGCCGGCCGGATTGTGTCCGTAATCGGGAGGTGGGGGAATTCCGCGCACAGCCTGTCGTACGAAGTTGACGAGCTTGTGCCGCAAGCCATGATGACCATTTTCGTGTCGTGCTTTAAAAAAAATTCCGTGATTTCGCGCCCGCGGGCGATGAGCGTTTCCGCGTCTTTGCCGCCGTAGGGCGCGTGGGCGGTGTCGCCGAAATAAATTAAACTTTCGTTCGGCAAAAGCCGCCGAATTTCTTTCAGTACAGTAAGCCCGCCCACCCCGGAATCAAAAATGCCGATGGGCTTAGTCATTGTGCTTTGCAAGCGCGATTCCGATTAAAATTTCCATCAGCTTTTCGCGCGGGACGCCGCTTGCTTCCCACATCATCGAATACATGCTGATTGCCGTGAATCCGGGCAACGTGTTTAATTCGTTGAAAATAATTTTGCCGTCCGCGTCCACGAAAAAATCCACGCGGGAAAGCCCGCTTCCGCCGATTGCCCGGAAAATTTCAAGCGCGTATGCCTGCACTTTCTCAACGATTTCCTCGGGGAGGTCGGCGGGAACAACCGTTTGCGATTCGGCATTTTCATACTTTGCCTCGAAATCGTAAAAATCGTTGGCGGAACGCACTTCGCCGGGAACGGACGCCTTGGCCGCAATGCCCGCGCCCAAAACGCCGACTTCAATTTCGCGCCCCTCGACAGCCTTTTCCACCACAATACGCCCGCAGAATTTTAACGCCGTTGCAATCGCGGCGGAAAGTTCCTTCTTATTGGACGCCTTTGAAATTCCGATTGTCGAGCCGCCCACCGACGGCTTTACAAAACACGGATAGCCCAATTTGTAGCGAATTTTTTTAAGCACCGTTTCTTCGTCGGTCATAAATTCGTCTGCGCCGAAGGTCAAAAACTCCGCCTGCGGAATTTTCAGCCCCTTTACCACCAACTTCATTAACGCCTTATCCATCGCAACCGCGCTTGCCGCAACCCCGCATCCGACATAGGGAATATTCGCAAGCTCGCACAGCCCCTGAATCGTGCCGTCTTCGCCGTTAGGGCCGTGCAAAACCGGAAAAACAACGTCTACCGGCACGATTTTCGCTTTGCCCGACACGATGCGCAAAAGCCCGCGATTTACTCTGTCGGGGCTTAAAATTGCCGGCGTTCCGAACTTTTCCCAGTTGATTGACGCAACATTATCCGTCTTGCCGTCGTACATAAGCCATTTGCCCTCGCGGGTAATATACACCGGAATAATCGTGTTTCCGTTAAGCGCGTTAAGCACCGTTTGCACACTTTTTTTAGATATGTCGTGTTCCGGCGAACATCCGCCGAATAATACAAGAATATTTTTTTCCATTCAGCACCTCCGAATTTTTAACATCAGACTTCTTGCAGCATTGTATAGTATATGTTCCTTGCGGTAAATACGCGAACGCTTTATACTTTCTGAGAAAAGGAGAGATTTTTATGGATTTGTTTGCAAAAATAAAGTCCGGGCTTGCCAAAACGCGCGAAAATATTTCAAGCGGCATGAACCGGGCTTTTTCCGTGTTCCGGACGGTTGACGAAGAGCTTTTCGAAGAACTCGAAGAAGCGTTAATCATGGCGGACATGGGCGCGGAAACGAGCTTGGGAATTTTGGAGCGGCTTCGCGAGCGTGTGAAGCTCGAAAACATCAAGGAAGCCGAGGGCGTTAAAACGCTTCTTGCCGAGGAGATTTCGTCCGTACTTACCGCCGAAACCGAGCCGTTCGAACTCGGCACGCCGGCCGTTCTTCTCATTATCGGCGTAAACGGCGCGGGAAAAACCACCACCGTCGGAAAATTAACAAAATGGTTCAAAAACATGGGCAAATCGGTGCTTGTTGCGGCCGCCGACACCTTTCGCGCAGCCGCTATCGACCAACTCGCCGTATGGTGCGAACGCGCCGAAGTCACGATGATTCGTCAATCGGAAAATTCCGACCCCGCCGCCGTTGTTTTCGATGCCGCCGTCGCCGCAAAAGCTCGCAGCACGGATTTGCTCATCGTTGACACCGCCGGACGTCTCCATAACAAAAAAAATCTTATGGAAGAGCTCAAAAAAATAAATCGCATCGTCACGCAACAATTTCCCGAGGCGCAACGCGAAGTTTTACTCGTGCTTGACGCAACCACCGGACAAAACGCCCTGCAACAAGCAAAATTGTTCCGCGAGGCCGCCGACATCACCGGAATAATTTTGACCAAACTCGACGGAACAACAAAAGGCGGCATCGTTGTTGCAATCAAAAACGAACTCGACATTCCCGTGCGTTTCGTAACCGTCGGCGAAGGCATCGACGACTTGCAGCCCTTCGACGCAGGTATGTTTGCGCGGGCTTTGTTTGAGGAATAGTGTTAATTTTTAATGACCTGCGGGGCTTCGCCCCGCACCCTCTCGCGCTTACGCGCTGGCCGGGCGGCCTGTCGCTCCGCGACACCCGGCTTCGCCGGGGGTCATGCCCCACGAACTTTTTTGAAAAAAAGTTCGACAAAAAACTCAAAAACCGCGCGAAAGCGCGGTTTTTATTAAAATTTTTGCCCCGCTTTTTTTAAAAAGCGGGCAGGGGTTCGGGGACAGAGTCCCCGAAAAATTATTTATCTATTCACCAAACTCGGCCAAAAATCCGGCGGGGTCGGCGATGGCGGCGAAGGCTTTCTTGGCGGAAAGGTCGCGGTTGAAGGGCAGCGGGAAGCGGTCGGAACGCCAACTCGTTGCGTCGTCAAGCCCCCAAATGGTTACGCGGTGAATTACATCGCTGTGTTCGCGGAAAATTTGAAACAGTCGCGCGTATAAAATTGCCTGCGCAAGTTCGTCTTGTTCGCGCATGGCGTCGTAGCCGAGCGAGCCTTGCGCCGTGATGTCGAGTTCCGTGATGCTTACGGGAATGCCGAGTTCGGCGAAGCGCAAAATTGAGTCTTCGACATCTTGCGGATTTGTGCGCAAATTGTAATGCCCCTGCATTCCGACGCCGTGAATCGGAACGCCGTTTTCGAGAAGCTCCTGCACCATGTGGAAAACGGCTTCGCGCTTGCGCGGATTATCCAAATTGTAGTCGTTGTAAATTAAAATTGCGTCGGGGTCGGCGGCGTGAGCGGCACGGAACGCGATTTCGATAAACTCCGGCCCGATTGCGTCGAGCCACGGAGTCGGGCGAAGCGCGGCGCGCCAAACCGACGGAATAACTCCGCCGGGGATTGAACTCGGAAACGCTTCGTTCACAACGTCCCAAACAAGAACCTGCCCTCTGTAGCGGCTCACGACTTCGTAAATGTGCGTTTCGAGGTTACGAATTGCGTCTTCGCGGCTGATTCCGGCGGGGTTCATCCACTCCGGCGACTGCGCGTGCCACGCCAATGTATGCCCAATCATGTACATATCGCCGGCGAGCGTTTCGTTTACAATCATGTCGGCGGCCGCCCACGTAAAGTCGCCGGGGCGCGGCTGAAGCGCGTCGGGTTTCATGTCGTTGCCGGCCGTGACCGCATTAAAATGATGGTTGATGAAGGTCAGTCGTTCGCCGCGCATGTCGCGAGGCACAACCGCCGTTCCGAGCAGAAAATAATCGGCGTAAATTTCAAAAAGACGCGGCAAATCCGGGTCGAAATCATACTCGACGGCAACGCTTCGGAAAACAACGTCGTCGATGAAAAAATCCGCCGTCGCGCCGGCTTGATTCGTTTCGATATAAACCGCCGCCGTATCGAAGCCGTAAAACGGCAACAGTCCGCGCATGTGCGTCCACTCGCCGGGACGCGCCGTTACGCTTGCAAGCGGACCCGAAAAATGCCGCCACGTCGGGTTTCCGTCGAGAATAAATTCGGCGGAAAGCTGAAAAGTTGTTGCGTCATCCGTCGGGCGAACCCACAGCGAAAATTCGTACTCGCCAAAAGGCTCGGCGATTTCCGTTACCGGCAATTGAATGCCGTTCCACGACGCGGTTCGCCCCGTTACTAACAGCGAATAATTGCCCGAATGCGCGGCGCGGGTCGAGCGCGAAACTTCTCCCGAGCCGCGTCCGGAAAAACTGTGGTCGCCGGTTTCGAAGGACATTGCATCCGGGTCGATTTCCGTAGTGTGTGCAATTGATTCGGCGCGAAGCTCTTCCGATTGAAGTTCCTCGGTGTGCCGGTCCGACTCGGCGTGGAGTTCATCGGCGTGCAAATTTTCATCCTGTTCGGCTTCCGCCGGCACCGGCGACTCGTGCGGAGTTGTTTCGTTTCCTCCGCAAGCGGCAAAAACAAGCGGCAACAGCGCGAGTGCAAAAATCATTTTTTTCATGGTTTCTCTCCTTTTAGTGTGAACGACTTTCGAAATCACGTTTCTCAACGCCGCTCGCTGTGAGAGAGTGTTGAAAAATTACGCTTTCGCATATCTCAAGCTGTTTTTCAACACTCTCTATAATTGAATACATTTTTCAATTCGCGTAAAATGTATCATATATGATGAATTTTTCACAAGCCGTTTATGAAATTGTCAAGGATATCCCGCGCGGCAGGGTTATCAGTTACGGCGAAATTGCGCGAATGCTCGGAAATCCGCGCGGCGCACGTATGGTCGGGTGGGCGATGAGTCGCTGCCCGGAAGGCTTGCCGTGGCATCGCGTTGTTATGGCCGACGGGAAAATTTCCGGCGGCGACTTTGCCGACCTCCGCCGCGCCATGCTTGAGGATGAAGATGTAATTTTTCTGCCCGACGGCCGCGTTGATATGAAGCGGTGCGGGGTGTAGCGAGCGGAACAGCGTAGGTTGTGCGCGATATCAACATGAATGATTCCGGGAAAATTTCCAGGAACGGTTCATGTTACTTGTGTACAACGTTTCATTTATACTTGCCCTGCAACCGAGAAATTACGCAGTCGCTTCTATGCCAAAGGACGTGTTTGCCATCAGGTAATAATCGCAGGCTGAAACAATTGAGCGCGAGGCGAAAACCGGCGACTTCAGGCCGGTTTTTGACGACGCGCGAAATGATTTCAGGCGCGACTTATTACGCAGGAAGGGGGTCGCCCTGAAACTGACCGTACCGAGCCGTGCCGAAGCCGCTGTAAAACGGTTGTACGCAATACCTCACCACCATGAACTACCCTGCACTACCCGCCGCATTATATGAAAGGGGGAAGGAGCATCCGGACACGGCCGACCGGATGCAAACCGCCCGAGTGCACACCTTTCATCAAGCGCGGCAATGCGGAGCGAAAGCTCTGCACCGCCGAAGCTCCCGGGACTTCGGTTACTTACTTAAAGCGAATCAAGCGAAAATTGAATAAAAGCAGTACATACAGCAATGGAGAGTGTTGAAAAATACCGTGAGCTGCGATGAGTTCGCAGAAAACCGGCGGATTTAAGCTGGTTTTCGAGAACGAGCGTATGCGAACGGACAATTTTTCATCACTCTCCCGCAGCATCCGCGGTTCAAAGAATCGCGCTGTTTGCGTTATCGCAAACACACTTGAGAAATCCGTTCAAGCGTCGTCGGAAAGTGCGTTGAAGGGTGCGGGTGAAGTTCGCCCAACCTTCACAGTTATCAAAGGAGCTTGATATATAAAGTTGTTCCGCCCGAAAACAGACTTGAGTTTGCGAGTGGAACAGCTATAAAGCCACGTCGGGGCGAAGACGTGGCTTTTTTGACGTTTGCTCCGAAATTGCGCGCGGTACAAACGGGTTTGTTTTGGGCGAAAGCACCCGAAAACAACCGGTCGCGCACCGCAATGCATTTACGCAAATTTTCCGCACGGTTCGTAAAGCTGCTATGTTTTTGTAAATTCTTGTGAATTTTTGGCATATCAAGTATAATTGCGCGGCAAAAGCTCATTTGTATTTTGCGATAAATAAGGGAGGGCGATATAAATGAGAATGGCTCATTTTCAAAAATACCTTGAAGAATCGCTCAACAATTTAGATTTAGAAATTACGTCTGCACGTATATCTACAGAACCGAACAGCACTGAATACACAACCATTAAAAACTGGGGAGTAGTCTGCAATACTATGCGAAGTCTAGGTGTTTAGTCCCATGTTATAATGGTGCAAATGAATTGCCAAAGGAGAACAAAAAACTATGGGACAAATATTACACGGATGCGCCAAAACGACAGAGGCAACCCGCAGAGCAATACAA
>WQVC01000089.1 GCA_009781765.1 Defluviitaleaceae bacterium
GTGGTGTCGATGTCTTCTTTCAGGCTGATAAACGCTACGCCTTTTTTTGCAAGCCGCGCTACAAGTTCAAGCAAATCCCGCGTGTTTCGCGCAAAGCGACTTACGGATTCCACAACAACGACGTCACCGGCTTGTACCTTTCTCATAAGGGCCAGAAGCCTCGGGCGGCGAGTATTCTTGCCGCTTAATTTCTCCAAAAATATGCGCTCCGCCGGAATGCCGCGACTTTTCATTGCGATAACTTGCCGGCATTCATGTTGGTCTTTCGACGAAACGCGAATGTATGCAAATTCTTTCATCTGAAATATCCTTCCTGAAAATAAAAGCGAGCAAAAGTGCGCCGCGAGGTTAATCCTTGCGGTGCATTTTTGTTCGCTTAGCGATTGATATACGAAGGCAGGCTAAACAGTGTTTAACTCGGGCTTCGCAGTCTCTGTCTGATTCGTTTTAAGTAAGAACCGAAGCCCCGGGAAACTTCGGGTGTGCAGAGCGTTCGCTCCGCGTTGCCGCGTTGTATGAAAGGTGTGCACATGGGCGTCAACATTCGGTCGGCCGTGTCCGAATGCATTTGCCCGCTTTCACATGTTACGGCGAGTGATGCGGGTAGTACATTGGTGGTGCGATGGTACAGGTGTTACGGTGGTACGGTGAAGCATAGTGTTGCGGGTAAAGCATTGGTGGTACATGGCATTACATACAACCAAGTCACAGCGGCTTCGGCACGGAGCGGTGCGGTCAGTTTCAGAGCGAACCCCTTCCTGCGTAATAAGTCGCGTCTGAAATCATTTCGCGCATCGTCGAGAACCGGCCTGAATACGCCGGTTCTCGCCTCGCGCTCAATTGTTCCAGGCTGCGATTATTACCTGTTGGCAAACACGTCCTTTGGCATGAACGCGACTGCTTTGTTTCTCGGTTGCAAAGCAAGTATAAGTGAAACTTCATACGCTGATATCCGGAACAGTTCCAGGAATTTTTCCAGGAATTTTTCCGAGAACGGTCTCTGTATTGTTGTGTGCATCTGAGTAAGAGAGTATAATATGCGAAAGAAATAGAGCATAGAAACACTCAAAAAACGCGCTTCGCGCGTTTTTTAGTAAGGTTTTGATGAAATTTTTTCAAAAGTTTCCGGACCGACCCGGTCGGCGTGTGCAACACGCGAGAGGGTTCAGGCGAAGTCCGAGGACTTAAACAGAGGTGGCAATCGTTGAAAAAAATTTTTGCAATTTTTGCGATTTTTATTTTTTTGTCCGCCTGTTCGACGCAGCTTTACGACGGGCTTGTCGGTACGTGGCATTGGAGCGGCGACGCCGCGCTTTCGTATACGTTTAACGCCGACGGCACGGGCGAACGCGGTTTTCCGGAGGTCAGAGAGGGTTTTGTGTGGAATACAAACTCGCGCGGACATCTTAATATCGAAAGAAATTTTGTTGTGCAGGGCGAAATTCGCGAAGAGCGTTGGAATTTTTCAATCGACGGCGACGCACTTACCATCCGAAGCCGACAGGCGGCCGGCGCGGAATTCGTTTACCTGCTCGGCGGGGCAGGGGAGTTTCCTCCGGAGCTTGTCGGCATGGCGTGGCAATGGGATGAACACGAAGATTTCGTGTACATTTTTTTTGCCGACGGAACGGCGCGGCGCGGGCTTTTCGGCGACGGCGCGGCGGAGGAAATCACGTGGTTTGCAAACGGTTCGCGCTTGCATATTTTTTCGTCCGGCGAAACTTTTGGTGTTCGCGGTGAAATGTGGACGTTTTCTGTTGAAAACGATGTTCTCACATTAAAAAGTGAGCAGTGGGCGGAACGAATTTACACGTATCGTGGTTTTCGACTTTTTTCCGCAGACGCGCAATGACCGCCGGAATTTACATTCATATCCCTTTTTGCGTAAAAAAGTGCGCGTATTGCGATTTTTTTTCGTTTGACAATAACAAAAATTTTGAGTCGTATATAACCGGATTGCTTGCGGAGTTGCGCGGCGCGGCAGAGCGCGAAGTGATTCCGACTTATTTCGACACAGTATACATCGGGGGAGGGACGCCGACGGCGTTGCCTTCCTTTTTGTTGTGCAAAATTTTGGATGCGATGCGGGGATTGCCGCTTTTGCCCGACGCGGAAATTACTGTTGAGGTGAATCCCGGGACGCTTGACGCCGCGTATCTTGCCGCGCTGAGAGCGTATGGCGTGAACCGGCTGTCAATCGGTGCGCAGACCACGCATTCGCATTTGTTACACGTTTTGGGACGCATCCACACGCGGGAGGATTTTTTTGAAACATTTCGCGCCGCACGTGCCGCCGGTTTTGACAACATCAATGCGGATTTGATGTTCGCGCTACCGAAGCAAACTTTCTCCGAATGGCGCGAAACCCTTGCCGAAATTATCGCGCTTTCGCCGGAGCATATTTCCGCGTACAGCCTCACCCCCGCCGAAGGCACACCTCTTTGGGAGCAGCTTGAACGCGGCGAAGTCGTTCTGCCCGGCGACGAAGCCGACCGCGAAATGTATCATTACGCTCGCTGCGCCCTCGCCGACGCCGGCTACATTCATTACGAAATTTCAAATTTCGCACAACCCGGGCGAGAGTCGCGCCACAATGTAAATTGTTGGACGATGAAACCATATTTCGGTTTCGGCGCGGGCGCGCATTCTTTCGACGGCGCACGGCGATGGAGTAACGCCGAAAATTTTGATGCATACTTGAATGTCGGCTTTTCACAGGGGGCGTCGCCTCCCGCACCTCGGGGTCAACGACCCCTTGACCCCGAGGTCTTAACGCCGACGATTCTAACGGAAGAAAAAATCATCCTCGGACTTCGCATGATGCGCGGAGTACGCGAAGATGATTTCGAAGTTTATGCAGAGCAAATTGAGAAGTTAATCCGAAACGGACTTTTAGCGCGCGGCGACGGGCGAGTTTTTTTGACACCGTTGGGAATGGATTTGGCGAACTGCGTGTTTGAGGAGTTTATCGTTTAGCTGTCTATTTGAAAATTTTCTTGGAAACTTCCCCGCCCAAAATCGGCACAAGCATAAACCCGATGCATACAAATAATTGCGTCGGGGAGAGCGGAACGGTTGAAAACAAGTCGTTCAAAAACGGCACGTACATAACAGCAACGAGAATCAACATCGAAAGCCCAATCGAGATGTTCAAAAATTTGTTGGAGAACAATCCTTTAAACGCCCTCAAAGTAACGCCGGAAAATGTTTCTGCTTTCGACACGAAAGAGAGCAAAAGTTCGGCGGCAACGAGGGTGAAAAAGCACATGCTGATTGCGATTGCCGCTTCGGCGTACATAAAAAACCCGTACAAAAACGCTCCCAGTGAGCCGATGCAAAGCAAAATTGCGCGCAATGCCAACGAGCCGCGCATGGTCTTGTTAATAATCGGTTCTTTCGGCGGGCGCGGCTGACGGTTCATAACGCCGGGTTCTTTGCCCTCCATGCCGAGCGCGAATGCGGGAAACGCATCTGTGAGCAAATTTACGAAAAGAAGCTGCGTTGCAACAAGCGGAACCGGCAGCCCGACAAGTATCGCAATGAACAGAATTAAAATTTCGCCGATGTTGCAGGAAAGCAAATATCCGGTAACTTTGCGAATGTTGCCGTAAATTGTGCGTCCCTGCTCGACGGCTTTTACGATGCTTGTGAAATTGTCGTCGGTGAGAATCATGTCGGCGGCTTCTTTTGAAACGTCGGTGCCGGTGATGCCCATGGCAATGCCGATGTCGGCTTTTTTCAGCGAAGGCGCATCGTTTACGCCGTCGCCGGTCATTGCGGCGATGTCGCCGTTTGCCTTAATCGCGCTCACAATTCGAACCTTGTGTTCCGGCGAAACCCGCGCAAATACATTAACATGCCGAACTTTTTCGCGCAGTTCGTCGTCGGAAAGCTCGTCAAGCTCAACGCCGCTTAATGCATCGGTTGTGGTGATTCCCAACGATTTTGCAATCGCGCCGGCGGTAATTTTATGGTCGCCGGTAATCATTTTTACGGAAATTCCGGCGGTGTGACAGCGGGCAACCGCGTCGGCGACCTCGACTCGCGGCGGGTCAATCATGCACATCATGCCGGCGAAAATTAAATTTTCTTCGGCGCAATCGTCGGCGTCCGTGCATTCGCGATATGCAAACGCCAAAACTCGCAACGCATCCGCCGCAAATTTTTCATTTTGCTCGATGAGCGTACGCCGCAAATCTTCCGTCATTGCAACGACTTCGCCGTTTTGCAACATACGCGACGACCGCGAAATAATCGCATCGGGCGCGCCCTTTGTATGCATAACGAGACGTGACGCCGCCGATTCGTCGCGGTTTGATTTTCGTGCCGAGTCGGCATCGTTTACCGCGTTTAACGTTGACATCATTTTGCGCTCGGAATCGAAGGGGATTTCTCCGATACGCGGAAATTTTTCACAAAGCGCGTCCTTGAAAATTCCGTTTTTCGCGGCGAAAGCAAGCATCGCGATTTCTGTCGGGTCGCCGATTGAACGCGAGGGAAAATGCGTCGTTTCGCTCCCGACTTTGCTTCCGGCTTCGAGGGAATGCGCAATTTCGCTCCCGACTTTGTTTCCGGCTTCGAGGGAATGTGTCGATTCATGCGATATGTCCCCGGCATCCATGCCGCGCTTGGCGCGGGCGGCTTCGAGGGAATGCGTCGCCTCATGCGACTTGTCCACGGTGTTAAAAACAGCGTCGTTGCAGAGGACGGCGATTTCCGTCATTCGCGCCGAATCGTCCGAAAAAGTTTCTACTACAGTCATTTTATTTTGCGTCAACGTGCCGGTTTTGTCGGAGCAAATCACCGTGGTGCTTCCGAGCGTTTCGACGGCGCGAAGCCGCTTTACAATGACGTTTGAGCGCACCATTTTCTGCACGCCGATTGCCAGAATAACCGTGGCAACAATGGCGATGCCCTCCGGCACCGCTGCAACCGCAAGGGACACGGAAACCATGAGCATTTCAAAAAAATCTGTGCCGCGCAAAAATCCGATTGCGAAAATCGCCGCGCAAATTACGATGCAAATAATGCCTAAAATTTTCGCCATCGCGTTTAATTTTTCCTGAAGCGGCGTGGATTGGTCGGGAGTTTCGTTCAAAAATGCGGCAATTTTGCCCATTTCCGTGTTCATGCCGGTTCCGCAAACAACGCCGCGACCGCGACCGTAAGTTACAACCGTTCCCGTAAACGCCGAATTTTTTCTGTCGCCGACGGGTGCGTTCGGGGCGAAAACGGCATCGGCGTCCTTTGAAACCGGCAGGGATTCGCCGGTGAGGGCGGCTTCGTCAATTTTCAAATTCACGCTTTCGATGATTCGCAAATCCGCCGGCACGAAATCTCCGGCGTCAAGCACGACAATATCTCCGGGAACAACCTCGCATGATTCGATTTTTATAATTTCGTCGTCGCGCCGAACTTTCGCCTTCGGCGCAGACATGTTTTTCAGCTTGCGAAGAGCGTTGTCAGCGCGGTTTTCCTGCGTGATGCTGATGATTACGTTCACAAGCAGAATGCCGAAAATCAGCGCGGAATCCTTCCAACGTTCAAAGCCCTCGCCGTCGCCCGCGATGACGGAAATAACCGCTGCCGCAAGCAGAATAATTACCAAGAAATCCTTAAATTGTGCCAAAATTCGCAAAAAAAGTGATTTCTTTTTCGCGCTGTGAAGCCGGTTTTCGCCGTACTTTTCAAGCCGCGATGCCGCCTCCGCCCCGGAAAGCCCCGCGACATCTGCCCCGAGCTCTCGTAATGCGTCTTCTTTCGTTTGCGTGAACATGGTTAAATTTCTCCTTTTTTAAGCTGAACAGCTTCCTTAACGGCAATTTTTGCTTCGGCACGGAAAACTAATTCCTGACCGAGGCGTTTTCCCCGAGGTATATTTTGCCGTTTCCAACCAAAAACGCGCAAGACAAATGACTCTTTCGAGCCAAAAGTCTTGCGCGTCATTGAGCCGAATTTCAGAAGCAGCGTTTACAGCTCCCGAAATTCAGCATGTATGACCTTTCGCATCCGGGCGGGTTTCCGCCGTACTGACGAACACGAAAAACGGCAGGCTTTTCGAACGCTCCGCCGTTCGCTACTCCCTTTTGGAGATTGTACCCGGCTTCGAGAGAATGTGTCGATTCCGACACTCGCCCCCGGAGTCCGTTGCGCGCTTGGCGCGCTATTCTTGCGTGTAAACCATAAGTGCCATATGGCGCGCGCGCTTGACGTTCATTGTCATGGCGCGTTGGTGTTTTGCGCAGTTGCCCGTTACACGTCGCGGCAGAATTTTACCGCGCTCGGATACATATTTGCGCAATTTAGCAATATCTTTGTAATCTATGCCTGTTGCCTTATCCACACAGAACTGGCAAACGCGCTTTTTGCGCCGCCCACGTCTTTTTTGCATCATATCTGTCACCACTTTCCTTTATTTTCAGAACGGTAAGTCGTCGTCTTCGTCAATGCTTTCGGTTATTGCTTTAAACTCGGGCGAAACCGGTTGCGGCGGAGCTGACGGCATTGAGCTGTAGTCGTTGCCGCCTTTTGCTGCGCGCGCTTCGAACGCCGCACGACTTTCCGCAAAGTTTACTTCGTCGGCGATAACTTCGGTTGACCACTTGCGTTGTCCGTTGTTGTCATCATACGAACGTACCGAAATACTGCCGCAGAGGCTTACCTGCATCCCCTTTTTGATGTACCGCTCCATAAATTCCGCCGTGTGTCGAAACGCCACGCAGAAAATAAAGTCGGCATCGGGTTCGCCTTCCTTTTTGAAGCGTCTTTCCACGGCAAGCGTGAAACGCGCAACACACATCGGCGCGCCGCCTTGGGTGTAACGAATTTCAGGGTCTTTTGCCAGACGCCCCATCAATATAACTTTGTTCATAACGCCCCCCTTTTTTCTTACTCGGCAGATTCCGGTGCAGGTGTTGCCGGTGCTGCTGCTGCCGCAGGAGCGGGTGCACTTTCGTCTGCACGAATTGTTAAAAATCGCAGAATATTCTCTTGCAGGCGAAGGCGGGCTTCAACTTCCTTCGGCGTGTTGCCTTCCGAAGTGTAGGTGATAAACGTGTACATACCTTCGGTTAATTTTGAGATGGGATACGCCAATTTGCGCTTGCCCCAATCATCAACTTTTTCGATGC
This sequence comes from Defluviitaleaceae bacterium, assembly GCA_009781765.1. Taxonomy (GTDB): domain Bacteria; phylum Bacillota; class Clostridia; order Lachnospirales; family WQUN01; genus WQVC01. Next base: position 7,131 of record WQVC01000089.1, read on the forward strand.
TTCCGCCAAAGCGGTCGATAAACCCTTTTACGCGGTCAAGCTCTGCGCGGTATGCTTCGTCTTCAAGGTCTGCACGAATTACCACGCCCATTTCATAGCGGTTCATATTACTGCCTCCCGGTCTGTGGCGTACTTGTTAAGTACGCAAGGTTAGTCGCGTTTTGTCAAGCAAATCGCGCGACGAGTATTTTAACATATTTATACAAGCTGTGCAAACTATTTTTTTCGTGTCATTTTCCAGCGGGTTGCGGCATTGTTTATTTCATCCTTGCAAATATGCAGCAATGCTTTGAAATTTACCTGCCCGTCGGAAAATTCCTGAAAACTGCGCGCGCGCGCGGCGTCCTCAAGATGCGAAAGAAGTTTAATCAAGCCGATTGTTCCGACCTTGGTAAGCTCGGCGCGAATTTCAAAACATTCCTTCATAAATTCCTCGCGGCTGTGGTCGCTGTTGATTACAAAGGCAGCGGTGTAATTACATAAATCACGGTTAAAATTTGTTACAAAATCCGAAAGTGCATCAAAATATTCTTGCTTGTCATAGTAAAACCGCTTGCTTACCTCGGTGTCGAAATTATCCGAAAGTTTTTCCAAATCGTATGTTTTGCCCTTCATTCCATCACCACTTCTGCGAATTTGTTTAATTATAACATCAAAAAAATTTTTTTGTGCATTTTAATTCCAAAAATTTCGAGTTATGCAAGAAGTCCGGTATGTTTCATCGAAAGCGGACATATATTGAAAGTGTTGAAAAATGGCTTGAGCTGTGCCTGCATCGCAGGAAAACTTTTTTGGCTTCGATAAAAAACACAAGCAAAAAAGAAGCATCGCGATTTTTTGCTTGTTGAACGGAGGTATATCATGGGTGACTTGGCAGCAATTTTGCCTTCATATTTCGGAGCGGCGGGCGAACGTGCGGTAAAAGAGCGCGGATTTTATTTGATTAACGCCGGCAAGATACATAAAGCGAGCTGTAAGCCGCGAGAAATTATTGCGAGATGTCGATTACTTGAACGGCTCGACAACGCCGGATTTTCTTACACAGACAGAATAATTCCTGCATCAACGGGAGAACCGTTTATCGCGTTGGGTCGCGACATTTTTGTTATGACTCGCCGCGTACCCGGACACGAACCGAATTTTGACAGCGATATGTCGGTTATTCCGCAAGCAATTGCAAAATTTCATTCGGCGGCAAGGGGCGAAAAAAATCTTCCTGTCGCACCGCCTCTTACGGAGGTTTACGCAAAACAAATTGCTTCTGCAAAAGCGGCAATCAAGCAAATTAACCGTCGGCCGCGATTGAGTGATTTCGACGTGCTTGTTTTAAAACATGCGCCGGAAGCGTTTGTTGCGGCGGAAAACGCACAAAAATTTTTGGCGGAAACAGACTACGAAGCCTTGTATGCGGACGCGGTAAAAAACGGACACGTTTGCCACAATAATTTAAAAGAAGAAACACTCTCAATTACCGCTGATGAATGTTGGATTACACGATTCGAGGAAGCAGTCATCGACCTTCAGCTTTCCGACATCGCTTCGCTTTTGCGTCGATATGCGCGAAAAAGTTCGTGCAGCATTTCCGCGACATCTCTCTTGGATATGTACGAAAAAATTCTGCCCTTACCCCCCGACGCAAGAAAAATTCTTTTCGCCGAACTTTCGTTTCCGCGACCGTTTTTTAAAATTGTATCGCGTTGCTATTATAAAAAACGCGCGTTTATTCCTGCGTCAATTACATCGCGAATGTCGGAAATTTTAAGTGAACGCGACAAGTACGATGCATACGTTGCCGCGCTGGAGTTTTAGGGGAGGTCGTCTTGACAAACTAAATGCAAATATTTTATAATTTTCCAAGTGAACAGCAAGGGTGCTGCGGATGCTCGTCCGCAGCACTTTATTTTTTACGGGGGTGCGCAGTGATAAGAGTTATTGATTATAAAGCGGGAAATGCGGCAAGTGTATTAAATGCGGTCAGGTATCTCGGATTTGCGGCGGATTTTGCGCGATGTGCCGACGATATCGAAAGCGCGACGCATATTATTTTGCCCGGGACAGGCAGCGCGGCCGCAACAATGGAGTCGTTAGGCGAAATGGGCATAATTCCCGTGCTTGACGAAGTCGTGTTAGGAAACCAAGTTTTTTTTCTCGGCATATGCGTCGGAATGCAAATTCTTTTTGAACACAGCGAAGAAGGTAATACAACATGCCTCGGTTGGCTTAAAGGGCGCGTTGTAAAGTTTGACAGCCAAAAGGTTCGAGTTCCTAAAATGGGTTGGAGCAAGGTAGTTTTAAATTCGTCCGCCGAAGAGTATTTTTATTTTGTTAATTCATACTATGCATTGCCGGGCGACAGCGCGGATTTGTACGGGGTTGCGAATTATAACGGTGAATTTGCGGCGGCGGTTCGGCGCGGAAATATTTTCGGCACACAGTTCCACGCGGAAAAAAGCGGCGAAGCGGGACTTTCACTGCTGAGAAATTTTTTTGAACGGGGGATGCTGTAATGCTTACGAAACGGCTGATTGCTTGCCTCAATGTTGTAAACGGCAAAGTAACCGATGCAGCGCAAGATAATATCCTTGCTTCCGCCGAAATTTTGGCGCATAAAATGTACGAGGAACACATCGACGAGCTGATTTTCTGCGATATAACCGAGCAAACCCGCTCCGTTGACATCGAAACCGTAAAAAAAGTTGCCCGTTGGATTTTTATTCCGCTCACCGTTGGCGGCAGCATAAAAAGTTTGAGCGATATGTACAAAGTTCTTGAAGCGGGCGCGGAAAAAATAAGCGTGGATTTGGCGGCGGTTCGAAATCCGGAAATAATTCGTGAAGGCGCGAAGGCTTTCGGTTCGCAAAGCATCGTGCTTTCAACGCAAGTGAAGCGGTCAGAAAAAATGCCGAGCGGCTACGAAGTCTGTATCTCGAAAACTGCCATCGGAAAAGACGCGGCAGAATGGCTCAAGTACGGACAAGACCTCGGCGCGGGCGAAATTTGCCTTAACAGCCTCGACCGTGACGGTACTTTTTCCGGTTACGATATCGAACTGATGAAGCTCGCAGATGCGGCGGTTTCTGTTCCGATTATTGCATCCGGCGGCGCGGGAAAACCGGAGCATTTGTCGGAACTTTTCCGGCAAACGGAATCACAGGGCGCAATAATCAGCAGCATGTTATTTTCGCCGCGCATTGAAAAAAACTACTCGGTACGCGAGCTTAAAAAATTTTTGTCGGATAACGAAATCCGGGTTCGCCCCGTGAAATAAGCGGAGGTTTTCATGCAAAATACGGTGTTAAAAAATTTTTTTGAAATAAGCAAGGTTCCGCGCGGCTCCGGAAATGAAAAAGCTGTCAGCGACTTTATCGCAAATTTTGCGCGGGAGCGAGGCGCGGACGTAATTCAAGACGAGCTTCACAACTTGATTATAAAGAAGCCCGGCACTCTTCCCGGTCGCCCCGCCGTGATATTGCAGGCGCATCTTGACATGGTTTGCGAAAAAAATGTCGGTAAGGTTCACGATTTCGACCGCGACCCGATTGACGCATACATCGACGGCGATTTTGTAAAAGCACACGGGACAACCCTCGGTGCGGATAACGGCATCGGCGTTGCAATGTGCATGGCACTTCTCGACGCCGATTTTCAGCATCCGCCGCTTGAAATCGTATTAACAACCGACGAAGAAGCCGGTATGACCGGCGCACAGCATCTCGACGTGAGTCTTCTTTCCGGTCGGCGCATGATTAACCTTGATTCAGCTGACGAAAGTACATTTACGATGGGTTGCGCGGCGGCCGTTACGGCGGAGGTTGTTATTCATGGTCAATGTCGCGGGGACTCCGCCCCCGCACCCCCGCAAGGGGACAATGTCCCCTTGACCCCTTCACCGGAAACCGCGCGTTGCGCGGTTTCCGAGAAAAGTGGGGGTTCGGGGGAAACTTTTTCAAAAGTTTCTCCCGAAAAGCGTTTAAAAATCACGATTACGGGTCTGAAAGGCGGACACTCCGGCAGCGATATTGACTCGGAGCGCGGAAACGCAATACGAATTTTGGGGTTTGTGCTTGATGCGGTTTGCGGGGCAGGGGAGGTGCGCATCGCGAGTATTTCCGGGGGAATGAAAGTTAATGCGATTCCTCGCGAGGCGGAATGCGTGATTATTTTTTCGCAAGGTAACGAGGGGAAAATTCTTGCGGCTTTGGAGGATGTTTGCGAGGGCTTTTTGAAGCAATTTCGCTCGTTGAAAATCGGCCGAGCGGAAACCGATTTGCCGACGATGTCGAAAAATAACTGCGCTTTATCGCCGGAATCTTCACGGGCATTATGCGCCGCATTGATGCTTCTGCCTAACGGCGTTGCGGCTCGAAGCCTTGAAATTGAAGGGCTTGTTAATGCATCGTGCAACATCGGCGTAATTGAAATGACGGGCGAAGGTGTGAAAATTTCGCTTATGGCGCGTGGTGCGACGCGATTTTTCACACAGCAGGCAGAGGCGCAAATTTCTGCGGTTGCGGCGCAAATCGGCGCGGACGTGAGCTTCGTACAGCGCAGCCCGGCGTGGGTGTACAACCCGGATTCTCCGCTTTTAAAAACCGCCGAAAAGGTGTATGCGCGTGTGTTTTCTGCGGCTTCGGGGGAATGTGCCGATGCCGGCACGTGTCCCCGATGTTCGACTCGCGCCGTGCGTGCGCGGGCAACGGCGGTTCATGCGGGGCTTGAGTGCGGCATTTTTATCGACAAAATTCCGGGGCTTGATATTATCTCCTTCGGGCCGAATATGTACGACTACCACACCCCCGACGAACGACTTTCAATTTCGTCAACGGAGCGGGTGCGGGAGTTTTTGTTCGAGTTACTGGCGGAATTATAAAAAAAGGCAATCGGGCATATCGCTGAGATTGCCTTTTTTTATTTTCCGAGACAAATAGTTATATCATCCTGCGAAAAAATACTGTCGAAAAAAATTTTTCATTTTTGGGAAAATTTATGTGTCGAAATTTAAAAAAACGGACGATATAAATATTGAGAGGTTGTAAACGCATCCTCTCAAAAACTAAATTCAGGCGGCAGAGTTCCGCCGAAAAAAGGAGAGAGATTCACATGAAAAGAAGTTTGAAACACGCCCTCGCGGTACTTGCGGCGGTGGTACTTACGCTCGGCATGATGCCGGCGGCATTTGCTACCCCCCCCCGGGAGCTAGAGTAGCAACGTCCGATTTCAGTAATTTGCACCCTGATTTGGCACAACAGGTAGGGCGTTTTTATGACCTGATGGCACGGGAATTCGGGGCGGTACTTCAACGCGA
>WQVC01000090.1 GCA_009781765.1 Defluviitaleaceae bacterium
TTGCTCTGCGGGTTGCCTCTGTCGTTTTGGCGCATCCGTGTAATATTTGTCCCATAGTTTTTTGTTCTCCTTTGGCAATTCATTTGCACCATTATAACATGGGACTAAACACCTAATTACAATATCCGATACAACATGAATACGCGCCGTAATAACGTCGCGATTATACATCGTTTGTATCGCCGCAACAAAAGCAGCCGCATCGGCGGCGGACATGTTGGGGTTTACGCCGCTGATACTGCAAACGACGCGATTATTCGCGCTGCGAATGCGAAGCAGATGCTGTGACTATGTTTGCCACTGTGCCACCTCCTTTCTTGTGGAGTTTATTCGGTTTTTGTTTGGTTCGATTCATTCTTGCTTGGTTCGTTCTTGTAAAACATCCGAAGTCCCGGGAGCTTCGGCGGTGCAGAGTTTTCACTCTGCGTTGCCGCGTTTTATGAAAGGTGTGCACGTGGGCGGTCTGCATTCGGTCGGCCGTGTCCGAATACTCCTTCCCCCTTTCATGCGATGCGGCGGGTGTTGCAATGGTACAGGTACTGCGTGGTGGTACGGTGAAGCGTGGCGTTGCGGTGTTACATTCTGCAACCGCTATACAGCGGCTTCGGCACGGCTCGGTGCGGTCAGTTTCAGGGCGAACCCCTTCCTGAGATGGCAAACACGTCCTTTGGCATAGAAGCGACTGCTTTGTTTCTCGGTTGCAGGGCAAGTATACGTCAACTCTAATACGATGATATCCGGAACGGTTCTGAGAATTTTTCCTGGAATTTTTCCTGGAATCGTTCCTATTGACAATGTGTTTTGTTTGCACATTGCTTCGCATTGGTATAAAATGTCCCTTCAAAACGAGAGGGGCTTGTTTTATGTTATTCACACAAGGAAAAGTCGAAGTTGCGCCCGCCGATGTCGGTTATGACGAGTCGCGCCTTGAAGTGCTGAATCATCATTTTCAGGATATTATCGACATTGGTGATATTCAATGTGCAATGTATTGCGTAACTCGCAACGGCAAAGTTTTTGCACACGGAGCTGTCGGAAAAAAGAGTCCGCACGCTGATGATAAAACACCCGCGTTGCCTACGGATTTGCGTTGGTTTGCTTCAATTACGAAAGTTTTTGCCGCGACGGCAATAATGAGGCTTGTCGAGGACGGAAAATTGCGGCTTACAACGCCGGTTGGCGAAATTCTGCCGCAGCTTAACACGCCGCCCTTTAACGCGATAAATATTTTGCATTTGCTGACGCATACATCGGGGCTTCATGCCGACAGCAATTGCTTTGAAAACAAGTATCAAAAGGGATATTGGGGAATTATCGACGCCGCATTTAAATTGCACGACAAAAAAACGGACTTCGACTGGATTACTGCTTCGCTCGGAACAATCGGCAGCGGCGTTCGCACAAAGCCGGGCGAAGAATGGGCGTACAGCAGTTTCGGATATGTATTGCTCGGCGCGGTTATCGAGAAATTGACGGGGATTCACGCGGAAACGTATATCATCGAAAAAATAGCAAAACCGCTCGGCATGGCGGATACCTGCTTCGACTTAACGCCCGACTTAGCGAAGCGAATTGTTGCAACAAGCGAGCGCGTCGAAAAGGATTTAAAAGAAGTCATCGACGGAACATACACGCCGAGCGATTGGGATTTGTTAAAAATTCCGTCAACGGGCGGCGGCATGAACGGCACGGTTCTCGACCTGACCCGCTTCGGAAACATGTTTCTCGGGTACGCGCCGGACGGAACGCGGGTTCTCGGGCGCAAGGCAATTGAAGCGATGTTCAAAAAGCGTGTTCACGCGCTGCAAAGTTTTTGTTGGGGTGCGAACGGTGCGCCGCGCAGTTGCGGAGCCGGGTTCGAATTTCGCATTGATAACGAGTCGCTTGCTCCCGACCAAACAATTTCTCACGAAGGTGCGGGCGGCGCGGCACTCTACATCGACCCCGTCGAAGATATGGTCACGGCGTTTTTCAGCGCGTATGCGGAAAAATCCGAATGGCTTCCGAACGCTATGTTCAACACATTAAATGTAATTTATTCGGGACTCAGGTAGAAATGCGGATTCGCCTCGGAAGGAGACGATTATGAAAGTTTATCAGGGTACGACGGATTGCGCCGCTGAGGAAGTCGGATATGATTCCGGCAGACTTGACGCGGTAAATAATTTTTTTGCGCGAATGATTGAAAAAAATATTATTTTCGGTGTTTCATATCGACCGGCAAGAAAGGGAAAGGTTTTTGCGGCGGCTTCGCTCGGGTCGCGTCATTATAATAATCCCGACCTGCCCATGATGCCCGATACTGTTTACGGGCTTGCGTCACAAACCAAGGCTTTTGCCGCTGTTTCGATTTTTATGCTTGCGGAAGACGGTCTTATTTCCGTTGACGACAATGCGGGCAAATATTTAGCTCAATTCGCCGACGCTCCGTTTAATGAAATTACGCTGCTGCATCTTTTGACGCATACATCCGGGTTGTATCCCGAAGGCAGTATTCCCGTTGCGCACCACATCGGTGCATATGAACATATTGAGTCGGAATGGGAAAAAAGCGGCGACGATACAGACCGGATTGCGGCAGGGCTTCGCGGGGGAATGCGCCGCAAGCCCGGCGAAGAATGGCAATATTGCAGCTAATGTAATGTGGTCGGGGTTGAAGTGAAGCAGGCGATTAAAACACGGTCGGATATTTTACTTGCCGTCGCATCGGTCACGTTTAAGGAATGGGGCGCGTATCGCAGTCACTCCATGGTTTCGATTTTCGTGGGGCCGGTGTTTTTTGTTGTGCAGTATTTTATTTGGACGGCGGTTTTTGCCGGAGGCGGAATGCCCGGCATGGAGCTTGACGAAGTTATACGATATTTCGCGGCGACGGCGTTAATCGGTTATCTTGTGATGGATTTTGCCGATTGGAATTTGTCTATGCTTGTGCGAACGGGCAAATTTTTAACGTTTTCGTTGCGACCGCCTAATCACAGCTTTTTCGCGCTGTCGCAAAAAGTCGGGCACAGAATATTGGGCTTTCTGGCAGAATTTTTGCCGTGTTACCTGATTTTTATGTTCGTGTTCGGAATTGATATGCGCCCGACTTATATCGGTTGGGTGCTTGTTTCCGTTGCATTGGCGTTTTTGATGAATTTTTACGTTAATTATTCCATAGGGCTTGTTTCGTTTTGGGTGGTTCAGAGCGGCGGAATCAGGCGCGTTTATTCGCTTTTCGGCGGAATTTTTTCGGGCGCGCTTATTCCGCTTGTTTTTTTTCCGCAGTCGCTTCAATGGGTGCAATTTTTTTTGCCGTTTCAATATACGAGCTTCGTGCCGGCGATGGTTTTTCTCGGGCGGTACGAACTCGGCGGAATTGAAATGTCGATTCCGGCAATTGTCGGCATTCAGGCGATTGCGGTACTTGTTGCTTTTGCTTTTTGCGAGTTGCTGAACTCGTTTGCGATGAAAAAATTTACGGCGGTGGGCGCATGAAAATGTTTTTTTCTGTGTACAAATCCTGCATAAAAACCGCGCTTGTTCAGGCGACGGCGTATCGGCTGAATTTTTTGCTGTCGATGCTTATTACGCTTGCGTTTAATTTGCTGTTTCCGTTGGTGACGATTTTAATTTACAACGCGGGAGCGGGTTTTCCGGGATGGGATTTCAGCGAAGTTTTACTGATTCAGGGGGTTTTTACCCTTTCAACGGGGCTTATCGGCATGACCATGGACGGGCTTGTGTGGGCGACAATGCAACACGTTCGCGAGGGCAGCTTTGAAATTGTTCTGCTGAAACCCACAAGCCCTTTAACTTTTTTGATTTCAACAAATTTTGACGCCGACAGCTTCGGACTTTTAATCGGCGGCGGAGCGTTATTTATTGTCGGGCTTGTTTTTGCCGATGTTTCGATTGCGGCGATTCCTGTTTTTATCGTGTTGTTTGCGGCGGGATTTTGCGTTATGGCCGGAATGAACATGCTTATGGCGGCGACTTCATTTAAATGGGTCGGCAATTCGCGAATCCCCGAAATTTTTAACAGCCTTATGAATTTCGGAAAATACCCGCTTACAATTTTCCCTGCGGCGATTCGCGGGTTTGCAACGTTTATTATTCCCGTCGGGATTATTGCGTTTTATCCCGCAAACGCGCTTTTGGGCGATTGGAACTTGCGCACGCTTTTGCCGGTTATCCCGTGCGCGATTTTTATGCTTTTCAGCATTTTTGTGTATAAAAGAATGGTTCGTGCATATGAAGGGGTTGGCGGCTGATGGACGTAATTAAAGTAACGAATTTAACAAAAAAATATGTGACGCACAAACGCGGAAGCGGATTCGGGGCGGCAGTGAAATCTCTTTTTAAGCGCGAAAAAGTTGAAGTTGTTGCCGCAGACGAGATTTCTTTCTCCGTAAAAAAGGGCAGTATTTGCGGGTTAATCGGCCCGAACGGCGCGGGAAAATCGACGACAATAAAAATGCTGTGCGGTTCGCTGTACCCGACGTCCGGCACGATTGAATCCCTTGGTATGAACCCGTATCACGAGCGAAAAAAATATGTACGAAGAATCGGTGCGGTTTTCGGGCAACGTTCGCAGCTTGTGTGGGATATTCCGCCGATTGACAGCTTTAACATGAACCGCGCAATTTACGGCATCGGTCGGGAGGATTACAAATCGCGACTTTCGCATCTTGCCGGGCTTTTCGAAATTGAAGAAGTAATGCAAAAGCCGACGCGCGTTCTTTCTCTCGGCGAGCGCATGAAATGCGAATTTATAATGGCGATGCTTCATAACCCGGAAATCGTTTTCCTCGACGAGCCTACAATCGGGCTTGATATTTTGGCGAAAACAAAAATTCGCGATTTTATTCGCGAAATAAACGCCGCCGGCACAACATTTATCCTCACAACCCACGACCTCGAAGATATATCACAACTCGCCGAGCATGTAATCATAATAAATCACGGCAAAAAGGTGTTCGACGACGAGCTGATTAAATTGCAGCACTTCGTAGGCGAGAAAAAAATTATCGAACTCACTTTGCCGCAGCCGTTTAACGCAGAAACTTTGCACGAGTTGAACGTTCGCCTCGTGAAGGAGAAATCGTCGCACGAAATCGTAATCGAAGCAGATACCGCACAGCAGTCTGTAGGCGAACTTATCGAAAAGCTGTCGCGCAAAATGCATTTCACGGATATTTCCGTAAAAGCTCTGCCGATGGAAGAAATTATTGCAAAAATTTATTCGGATTAGGAGAGACTTCTTGCATGTAGCAGTTTTGTGAACTGTGCGGAAAATTTACGTATATGCATTGTGGTGCGCGACCGGTTGTTTTCGGGTGTTTTTCCCGAAAACGACAACGAGCGCACCGCTTACAATGCATAGTAAATTTTCCGTACCGAAGCAAAAACTGCTGTAACTTCAAAATTTTCGGCAATCCGCTTACCCTGAAACGAAAATTACAGTTATGCAAGAAGTCGGAAAAAAAATGAAAAAATTAAGTCCGGTGAAAAAATTATTTATTGCCGCAATTTTTATTCTCGTGATTTCGGTGCCGGTTCGCGCAACGGTCGGGCCGCTTACGGGCGAATTGGCTGTCGTCGTTGACGGCGAAACATTTTATGTATGGGGCGTTTTTATGGATTACAGCACGTCCCGCTTTCGCTTGCGTGACATGGCTTATGTCCTGAACGGAACGCCCGCGCAATTTAATATCCGCGAAACCGACGATGAACGGTTTGATTATTGGATTGTGCGCGGCGAGCCGCATACCCCGACAGGCGACGAGCTTCGCCCGATTGATGCCGCCGAGTGTTGTTGCGGCGACGGTATCGGATGGTTTTCCGGATACTTCTACAGCATCAGCGCGGTTATCGGGCTTGACGGCACGAGCGCAGAAACGGATGCGCCCGCTTCGGCGGTCGCGCTTATTGCCGCAGTATGCGATGGCGGCGAATTTTTTATTTGCGTATTTGAATTGGCTCGGCTCTTGGGATTTTCGGTGGACTGGAGCCGCCATATGTATTTTTGGGTTCAGGCGTTTGATTTTTATATCGAAGATGCCGACTATGTAATTTCCGCAACCGGCGAACCGGCTGCTCTGCCGGATAAGCCCATTGAGTTTTTGCAACTGATGCTTGATTTATCGGGGCATTGGGTGGATGTTGCGCATTTTGAAAGCCCCGTTATAGATGAGAGCATCGTGTGGCCGACAGAACTTCACTTTCACGAACGCGGTGCGGGTGTGAGCAATTTTCATTGGTCGAACACATTTGCTCCGCTGAATCGGGGCGAGGCTGTGTGGGAAGCTGTGTCATTTCGCGAACTCGGCGACGGCTTTGTCGAAATTACGATAACTGATTCTCGTCACGTTGTTGTTGACATGAGTCGGCGCGTTTACGAGCTTACATACTATATCGAAAACGTGCCGCATCACATGGTTCGGCGAACAGACCAAGCCCGTCGCAGATTTTACCAAATCGAGCCGGCGGAAGGCGGCGGAGTACGATTGCGTTATCTTCTCGGGCGCACGTTTTGGGCCGGCGAAGGTTTTACGATTTACCGCTCGCAATCGCGCGGCGTAATCGGAGTGCCTGTATATGTACGGGAAAGAGTTCCGCGCCACCACGATGTTGAGTTTATCGACTCGTGGCGTTACGATAATCGGGTGCTTTTTGAATTTACCGACCCGGATGTAAATTTCGGGGTGCATTATTATACGTTTTCGACAAATATGTGGTCGAATGAAAATATAATCAAATACGGCGGCGAGCCGTGGCAAATCAGAGTTGATGCCTGCGAACTTCTCCGGTCGGAAGAATCAACCTCGATGTCGGAAACCTCGGGAGAAGAAATCTCAGAAACCCCTGAGCCGGAAACAGAAGAATCATCCGGCGGGTCGGATTTTTTGATGTCGCTGTTGCGTTCATTATTGCAGCGGTTGCGCCGATTCTCGCCGATTCGGCATTTCGGACTGTGAACACAGCCTCTCAGGGCGTCCGACTGCAACGCCCCGGCAAGTATGCACGGCGGCGACAGTCGGTAACGCACTCGGGTTATAACGCCCGCCCGCTTACATAGAATGTTTTTGCCGTTTCAATTTTAACCGGCACAATGTCTCCGGGGGAGAACGCCGCCTCGGCGGAGAAATGCACAAGTGTGTTGTCGTCGGAGCGGGCTTTGTATTGGTATTCTCCTGCCGACTCTGTCATTACCTCAATTGCGCGCCCGATTTTCGCTTCGTTTCGCGCCGTCATAATCGGGTAAAGGGCGGCGGTGAGGCGGTCGAATCGCTCGTTTGCAACCTTGCGCGGAATTAAATCCGTGCGCTCGGCGGCGGGCGTTCCGCTTCGTTTCGAGTAAATGAAGGTGAACGCCCCGGCAAATTTTACGCGCCGCACAACGTCCAAAGTGTCTTCGAAATCGGAGTCGGTTTCGCCGGGGTATCCCACGATAATGTCGGTTGTTACGGCAATTCCTGCGGTGTGCAGCTTTTCCGCAAGGACGAGATATTCTTCTTTCGTGTAGCGGCGGTTCATGTCGGCAAGAACGCGCGTACTGCCGGATTGCAACGGCAGATGCACATGTTTACACACTTTGGGCAATTTCTTCACGGCAGAAATCAGCTCGTCGGAAAAATCCTTGGGATGCGACGTCATAAATCGAATGCGCCTGATGCCGTCGATTTCGTGAGCAAGGCGCAGTAATTCGGGGAAACCGGAGCTGTCCCCGGCGTACGAGTTTACGTTCTGCCCGAGCAGCATGATTTCCCGCACGCCGTCTTCGGCAAGTGCGCGAATTTCTGCCAAAATGTCTGCAACTGCCCGCGATTTCTCGCGCCCGCGAACGTGCGGCACAATGCAAAACGAGCAAAAATTATCGCAACCGTACATTATATTTACGCCGGCTTTGTGCGGAAATTCGCGGGTTGTGACGGGGATGTCGGTGATTTCGGGCAAGTTCTCGCCTTCGGAAATGTCGATAACGCGCTCGCCGTTTTCAATAACGCGCCACAAAAATTCCGGCAGACGATGCCGATTTCCCGTGCCGAAAACGATGTCGGCATATTTATGTTTTTCGCGCAAAAGCTCTGCCATTTCCGCCTGTTGCGGCATACATCCGCCAATCGCCAAAATAAATTGTCGCTGCGCTTTAGCCGATTTTTCGCGGCTCAAATGCCCGAAAACCTTGTCTTCCGCGCTTTCGCGAACACAACACGTGTTGTAAATTACAATATCGGCGGATTCGGCGGATTGCGCTGCCGAAAATCCGATTTGTTCAAGCAGCCCCGCCATTTTTTCCGAATCGCGTTCGTTCATTTGACAGCCGTAAGTTTTTATAAAGTAGCTCAAATTTTTTCCGGCAAGTAATGCGCGATAATCTTTCATTATATCAACTCCGTGAGTGTGTTCCCCGAATTTTCAGCACATTTTATCACGGAAACATTTTTTTGCAAAAATCAATCGGTAACCGGTTGGTTACCGATTGATTCGCAAACTCTCGCATAAGAACCCGGCTACAGCAGTTTTTGCTTCGGTACGGAAAATTTGCTATGCATTTTAAACGGTGCGCTCGTTGTCGTTTTCGGGAAAAATCACCCGGAAACAACCGGTCGCGCACCAAAATGCATTTACGCAAATTTTCCGCACATTTTGCAAAACTGCTGTATATTTGCACATATCTTTTTTTTCCGGGAAAATGTTTTCGGGAGGTGCAAAAATGAGCGAATTACTTGCCCCTTGCGGAAATATGAAAACATTAAAAGCGGCGGTTTCGGCAGGGGCGGACGCGGTTTATTCGGGTACGCAAAAGTTTTCGGCAAGAGCCTTTGCCGACAATTTCTCCGCCGACGAGTTGTTTGCCGCCGTTGCGTATGCCGCAAAATTCGGCGTGAAAATATATTTGGCTGTAAACACATTGATTACCGACCGCGAAATGAAAGAGGCACTTGAAGTCGTCATGCTTGCGCACAACGCAGGAGTGGCGGCTTTTATTGTGCAGGATGCGGGGCTTGCCGCAGAAATAAAAAAAGCCGTCCCCGACGCCGCGCTACATGCAAGCACTCAAATGACGGCGCGCACGGCAAAAGATGTAACCGCCTTGGCGAATATGGGCTTCAAGCGGGTTGTTCTTGCCCGCGAACTTTCCCGCGAGCAGATTCGCGCGATTGCTCAAAACGCCGACGCCGAGTTGGAAGTGTTTGTGCATGGCGCGCTGTGTTCGTCGTATTCCGGACAGTGCCTGATGAGCAGTTTTATCGGCGGACGCAGTGCCAATCGCGGAAAATGCGCCGCGCCCTGCCGGTTGACATACAAGGGCGAGAAAAAAAGCGGAACGCTGTTAAGTTTGCGCGATTTGTGCCTCATTGATTACATCGGCGAGCTTGCGGACATGGGCATAACGTCGCTGAAAATCGAGGGACGCATGAAAGGCGAAGATTATGTACGTGCGGTTGTCGGGGCATATCGCACGGTTTTGGACGGCGAAAAATTATCCGAGCAGAAGCGGGCAAAAATGCTGAATGTATTTAATCGCGGCGGCTACACCGACGGCTATTACACGAATTGCGGCGAAATGTACACCTCCGCGCTGAAAAATCCGTACAAAGGCAAAGCGTCCGGAAAGAGTCAGGCTTTAAGATGCGGCAAATGCAAAACGCACACTTGCAAACATAAGGGGTAAGAGAATGTCGATTAAATTTGTTGCAACGTGCCTGACCCGCGAGCAGGCTCGCGCATGTGCGGAAATCGAGGTTTGCAAAAATTACGCGCGTTCTTACGGGGAAATTTCTCCCGGATGCGTAACGGATTTTTCAATTCACTGCTTTAATTCCGCGACCCTCGAAGTTTTGAAAAATTTGGGCGTACAACGCGCCACGCTTCATCCCGAGCTGAATTTAGCGCAAATTCGTGACATAAAAAAATGCATCGACACCGAAGCAATTTTATACGGCAAGCTCCCGCTGATGCACATGAAAAAGCCGCCGAAAGCCGACCGGCTCATCGACAGAACCGGCACGAGCTTTTTCGTATACGGCGATAAACTGTACAATTCCGTTCCGATTTTTATAGCGGACAAATTGCCGGACGTCGAAAAAACCGGCATTACTCACGGTCGCTTGATTTTCACAACGGAATCCGCCGACGAGGTTCGCGCGGTCATCAAGGCGTACATGCGTCGCAGCGCGCTGAAAATCGACTTCACTCGAGGGAAATTTTTTTCAAAAGTGTAGGAAGTGTAGCGCGAACAAAAAAACCTATCGGTAGCTGAGGGGCAACCGATAGGTTTTTTTGATGTTCGCAATCAAACGCGCATTATTTTTCCAACTCAATCAGAAGCAAGCGGATAAGCTCTTTTTTCGTATCCTGCCCGTCGGAGGGTAATGTCGCCGTTTCGCCGCCGGCGGGCGCGACAGTTCCGAGTGTTTCTTCGATAAATTCCGTGCCGGTGCTGTCGGTTGCGGCAAAATTCGGCGCGTACTCAATGCCGAATGTTGAGGGGTCGATTCCGGCAACGGGTACTGTTTGGATTGCGGGTCGCCCGGAATTGCTTTTTGCGACGGGCGCAACAGCGGAAGAAATGACGGGAATTGAAGCGGGCGGTTCGACCGGATTCGACGCGGGTGCGGATACTGAGGCGGGGGTCGACACGGGCGCGGATACCGAGGCGGGGGTCGGCGCAGATACGGGCACAGGTGTCTGCGCGAAATTCGATACGGGCGCAACTCCCGGCGTCGGTGCAAAAACAGATGCCGTTGCAGACATCGGCGCAGGCGCGGTTCGCGGAATATTTCTGCAAGCACAGCGTCGCATCAGGTTTTCCCAAGTCAGCGGCCCCACAATGCCGTCAGGCACAAGACCGTTCGCGCGTTGATAATTCACGACGGCGGCGTTTGTAAGCGGCCCGAAAACTCCGTCGGTAGCAAGCCCGGCGTTATTTGTGCTGTTCAGGCAGGTTTGAATTTGGCTTACAGCGTCGCCGCGCGAGCCTTGGCGAATTAAAAATCCGGGGTAGGGGGCAATCGGATTGTTATAACACGCGGGCATGAGTGCGCCCCATGTCAACGGCCCCACAACGCCGTCGGGATTCAAGCCGACGCGCCGCTGAAATTCCATGACGCTTGCTTGCGTGAGCGGCCCGAAAATTCCGTCTGTGTTAAGCTGCCCGATTGACGGGAAACAAGCGCGCATTGTGTTCAGGCAACGCTGTATGCGTTGGACGTCCGTGCCGCGTGCGCCGACGCGAATCGGTTGACCGGGGTAGGGGGGAACATTTCCGCCGGGACCGGGTCCGGGCCCCGGTCCGGGAGGAAGCGGAGGAACAACCGTACCGCCGCCGTCGCTCGGAGGCAGGGGGATTCTGTCGCGAATGTTCCAGTAAACTTCGTATAATCTGCGCCAGGTGAGCGGCCCGATTACGCCGTCGGGATTTAAGCCGAAACGCCGTTGGAACTCGCGCACGGCGTTTGTCATATCGCGCGTGAACAGCGAATTTTGCAGCACACCGGGTACAGCGGGATAAAATTCGCTGATGAAACTGAGCAAATATTGCGCGCGTTGAACAAGCCGTCCTCTTGCGCCTTCGCGAATAATATCCGTGGGCGGAGTGCGGTCGATGCCGATAACGATGCCTTCGCTTGTAAGTTCGCCGAGGCGTTTCACCGCAGAATACGTGAACGACAAACGATACCACGTAGCGCGGTCAACAATGCCGTTAGGCGTGAGATTGCCGAGTTCGCGAATACTTTGAAACGCGCGAACAGCCGCTTCGGTTTGCGGCCCGTAAACGCCGGACACGTTCGTTATTTGCGGAATTGCGGGGAAATTCACGCGAATCCGATTAAGCCATTGTTGCAACGTACGAACGGCAGGCCCGCTCATGCCGGGGCGCAGCGCAAACCCGGGGAACGACGCCTCAACGCCGCCGATATTGTCGGTTTCAACGATTTGCACATCGTTCGGATAATAGTGCCGCAAAATTTGCAGCGCGTTAAGCCCCTGATTTGCAAGCGCGACGGTTCCCCATTGCCAAAGCCCGGGGCAAGTCACCCTTCTGCCGTCGCAATATTCTGCAAAAAACGGCTCAAGATGCCCCTGCCGCCGAATATACCGATTAAAAATTCTGTCAACCATGCGGTCGATGGACGCAAAAATTTGCCCGCCTTCAACAAACATTTGGTCGAACTGCGTACTGTTTGTGATATAGAGGTTCATAAAAAACGTAGCAAAAATTCAATCTTCTACTGATACTGATATAATATCATAATATTCCACAAATTGCAACATTTGTTACACGTTTTGCGAAATTGGCGCAGAGCAGAAA
>WQVC01000091.1 GCA_009781765.1 Defluviitaleaceae bacterium
TCCGACTGATTGATGGCTTCCGCCGTATCTTTGTCAGATTTGAAAAATTAGACGTAATGTATATGAGCTTCATCAAGTTTGCACTGATTTATATTGCTATTAAATAGTGGCTACACGCTCTAGAAGTGGGAGAGAGAGCGCAAAAATGCGCCACCCCTGCACCTCACAGAAAGGGGGTTGCTGATTATGGCAGACGAAACGAAACGCCCGATGACGGACGCAAGGAAAAAGGCGAATACAAAGTATGACAGCAAGGCATATGATAAAATCCTGTTGCGTGTTCGTGCTGGGCGCAAGAGCGAAATGGAAGCCCACGCCGCACAGTATCAAAAAGAGGTCGGTGAAATAGGCAAAGCTGGTTATAGCCCTGCCGGTAGTATGCAAGGCTTCATCAACCGCGCCATTGATGAAACTATGGAGCGTGATGTAGGCAGTCCTAGCCAAGAAAGCGGAAGCACCATCTCAGGCACTCGTATCAAAAAACCACCGGATGATTACATCAAACTCACCGATGAGGAAAAAGCCCACATTGAAAAGCGACGGGTGGTTATGGGGCAAGCCGAAAGACTGAGGGCAAAGCATGATGGAGGGACAACGTAATGCAGACAGCTAATAAGGTGCGAGGTGAAATATGGCATTAAAAACATGGAGTTGCCCCACCTGCGGAAATGTAAACTCAGACTATCTCAAAGAAAAGTGCGTTCGCTGTAATTGGGGTGACTTCGACCCGGCAAGATGGGGAGACACGCCATACAACGAAATTGAAAAGTTCCCCGGTTGGCTCGGATTCGGTTGGGATTGCCCGGTATGTGAGAATAAGAACGCCGGGGATTCTCCCGACTTTGATGTTTGCCAAAAGTGCGGCTGGGAGAATGACCTTCTCCAATTCAAAGAACCCGACTATTGGGGCGGTGCGAACAGCGTCAGCCTTAACACGGCGAGACTTGAATATTCGCTTGAGATGAACGAAGCAACGCGGCCGGCAACAATCCAAGCAAGGAAGGCGTACAGCGAGGTTAGGCGCAACATTTACCGAAAATATACGAACATTGACCACAAAATCGTAGACGGTGACAAATGCCGTGATGAACATTTTGCAAACTATGAGCAATTTGTAGCCGCTTTACAGGCAATCCATGAGGGGAGAGGGTAGAACTGGACGCAAAGATTACAAAGCACGTCAACGACGTAATTCAGAAATACGCAAGCGGGCTGTTTCGCAATGCCACGCTTGAATTTTACGGCATAAAGACCGCGCCGATTAAGGAACTCATTAACCCGGAATTGCCAAGGGTGGAAGTCGGCGGCGGCGCGGCTGATGTTGTCTTTCTGCTGATGGACGATGATTACTTGCATTTTGCATTCGAGACAGGGCATAGCGGCAAGAAAGCACTGGTAAGGTGTGCAAGCTATGATTTACGCCTATTCAAGCGTGATGGGCGAACGATTCATACCGTTGTGATATATACTGCCGACGTTAAAAGCAAACCCGAGGGATTAAGCATAGGCTCATTGGCGTATACTCCCGATGTGATTCTCATGGGCGAATATGACGGCAACACCATTTTTGCCGAACTGGAAGCCAAAATAAAAGCGGGGCAAGAACTGACCGACTTGGATATGCTGAACTTGGTACTGCTCCCGCTGATGCGGCATACCATGCCCCGGAGGGAACTGGCGGCAAAGTCTATTGAACTGGCACAGACCATACCCGATACCACGAAGCGGAACGCTTGCATAGCGGCGGCGTTCGCCTTTGCCAGTAAGTATCTGAATGAAGATGAAACCCAAAAACTCTTGGAGGTGTTGAGAATGACCGATTTAGGTACAATGCTCGTATTGGATGCTGTGAAGGATGAAAAGATGGAAACGGTGAAAAATGCCTTGCATGAGGGTATTCCCATCCGTTCCATATCTCGTATAACTGGCATTGATGAAGCCACGATAAGGCGAATACAAGCGGAATTAAATATTGAGTAGCAAAATGCCCGCTTCGCTTCTAAGCCCCCTCACAGCCCCATAGAGCGCGTCGGGGCATATGGCAGTAAAGGAAGCCGCGCACAACCAGAACCCCGCTACAGTGTCAAAATAGACGGCATAGCGGGGTTATTATTTGCAGGGGGGCATATGCGCGGTTGGGTATGCTTCGATAATGCTCTTTAGCGGCATAGAATCTCCGAAGCGGGTCAGTGGCGCGTCGCAAATGAATTTTGATGACGAACGAATTACAAAAAAAATATTTCTGCCTGTGGTGGCAGATTTTTTTATTTTCCGCGAGCGAAGCGGGCGGCGCAGACGATGCAAACGCAGCGGCTTAGACAAAAAATTCCCAAGAAAATTTTTGAGCAAAGGGGTTTGGGGAATCCCCAACAAGCGTGTGCAATGCTATCATTGCGCCTTGCTTGCGGGGTTGGTGAAGCTGGCTAAAATGCCCCTTTTTTAGTGATGTCAGTACCTGGCAAGTAAGGCACAATGATACCATTTTGTGCGTACTTGTTGGGGAGTACCCCAAGCCCCCCGGAAAAAAAATCGACTCGCTTCTGCCCCCTGCGGCGATGGTTTTTAAGCGTGTGCCTACTGCCCGCTGCGTAACCAACAGACTCATAAATGCCAAGATTTCTTTATCTGTTGCTCATGTTTTTCCGAACCGTCCAACGGATTCACGAGCAACCTAACCCGTGAATCTGTGACGAGTGAACTTGCTTGTTTCTCACAGATTTACGAGTAGCTCAATGTAAAAATCCGTTTTTGGTGTAGGCACTCCACGTCCACAGATAAACAAATTTCCTACTTCGTGAATCGGTTGAACACAAGACCGTGCATTACTTACAGATTCACGGATAACCTCATGTAAAAATCCGTTCTCCGTGTAAATTATTCACTGTCACAGATTCGCGGGTTGCTCAATGTAAAAATCCGTTGGCATGGTTTTAATCCAAGATAAATATTTTTCCCCAAAGTGTTAAAATAGTGTTAAATGTGAAATTTGCTCTCTTCACCTCGTCAAAAAAACACTGTAATTACAAGGCTTTGCGGCTATTCATACAGAAATCAACTGTAGTACAATTTGAGACGAAGTTGAACAGCGAAGAAATTCCTGCAAGTGCTGCACCCGATACAACGCCTCCGACGCAGTCGCAAGTAATCACGTCCGACGCAAATCACCCGCTTGCCTATGCTGCCGATTCGTCGGACACTCTGCCGAGCGAAACAACTTCGTCTCAAATTGGGACGAAGTTGAACAGCGAAGCAACTCCTGCAAATGTTGCACCCGATACAACGCCTCCGACGCAACCGAAAATCGTCCCTCCCGACGCGGAAATTAACACCGCACAACGCAATATTTACGGCTACACGCGCCCGGAGCTTTTGCCGTTACGAAAAAAACGCGCACTCGCGCTGTTTTTGCGCGGACTGCCGATTTACAGACTTCACGGCGATAATACGGAAGAAATGATTTTTTACGAAACCGAAATCGAAAAACACGACGGCATTTTCGGCATTCCCGCCGCGCAGTGGCAAAATTCTCGCGAACATCTTGCGATTACATCCGGAAACCCCGACGCAATCGCGGAGTCGCAATTTATCCATGACAGCGACGACACATACGCCGTTTTTCAGCTTAACGCTCAAGCACCGGAAACAACCCCCTACCGTTTCAAAACATACGAAGCCCTTATGATTGGCGGGCTGACAATCGACCGAGGCAACTATCGCCTTATGTACAAAGCCGCGCTTCCCCCCAAACCCTCCGACACCCCGGAGGGTATTTTTATGTGGGTCAACGCCGAGAAACTTGAAGGCTACAACGCTCGAAACATCGCGGTCGGCGACATTTTATCAATCAAAAAAGACGGGGAAATCAGCTCATATTACGTAAACGGTCGAACGTTCCGAGAACTGATTTCATTTCTCGGGGTCGAGAGAAAGATTAGCTCACCATCCGGCACAAGCGAAGGCGAAAGCGCGACAGCAGCCTCGGTCGCGCCGGCAACTCCGCCTTCATCCGCGCCGCCCCCAAAGCCGAACACAAGCAGCGGCGGTGTCGCATCCGAACCACTAACAATTCCCCAACTTCCGCCACAGCTTTTTGTCGTGCCTGTTTTTCGCGAAACATACGCCGAAGCAAAAAAGCGAGCCGAGGAATACGGTCAAAGCATGGAAATGTACGAGCAAGCCGCCGCTGTTGACCTGTTGTGCGCACAAGCCATCGACCTCGCAATTGCCGAAAGCAAAAAAGATAAAGACAGCGCGAAAAGGGCATTGTACGACCTCAAAACGGCGTCGGAAATAATTCTCGAAACCTACGGCAGAATGCGTACAGAATGGGTTTTGGCAATCACCGTAATAAACAATCCGCTTTCGCATTCAAAGCCGGTCGTGGCATGGGCGGAAAAAATTCTTGAAGCAACTTGTCTCGACGAAGACGGCAATATTTCCATACCGGGCGAGCCGCCGTTGTTCCGCATAACAACAAAAAAGCCTCTCTTGGACGGCTTTATAAATCGCGTTAAAGCAGAGCGCAAACGCACTTTTACCGAACGTATGGAAAGCGCGAAAAACAAAACGCAGGAACAATAAAAGTGCGAATCCACAGCTCAGAATAACAGTCCGCCGAAAATGCCTTGTGGCGAGCGACCGGTCTTTTTTTTCGAACGATTTTCCCGAAAAAAAGACATCGAGCGAGCCGTTTACGATAGCGAACGCCATTGAGAACCGTTCAGGCTTCGTCGGGAAACGCGGGCTTCAGCGCGTTTTCCGACGAAGCCTGAACGGGCTTTCTCAAGTGCGTTCGCGACAAGGCATCGGCGGACTGTTATTTCCTACTGCGGATTCGCATTTAAAGTGCGTAAACGCACAAAACAGTTGACACGCATGTGCCACACGCATATAATAAGAGAGGAGAAAGCCTTCCGTGAACAGCAAATATCTTCATTATGCAGAATTGGCAGACAGTCACATGAAAACAGTGGTTGAAAGTCCGCAAAACTGGGCAGATATGCTCACGACTTCAAGCCGCCTTTACAAATATCCTTTCGACGAACAGCTTTTAATTCATGCCCAAAAGCCCGACGCTACAGCTTGCGCAAGCTATCA
This sequence comes from Defluviitaleaceae bacterium, assembly GCA_009781765.1. Lineage (GTDB taxonomy): Bacteria > Bacillota > Clostridia > Lachnospirales > WQUN01 > WQVC01. The sequence goes on from WQVC01000091.1 coordinate 5,098, forward strand.
ATTGTGGAACACATCAATGAAACGCTTTGTGGCAAAAGGCACGAAAGGCATTGCGCTTTTGGACGAGAAAAACGGCAAGCATACGCTCAAATATGTTTTCGATGTTTCGGACACCGGCGCGGGCAGAGCAGATGCGAAGACGCCGCAACATTGGCAAATGAATGACGAAACCGAGCCGCTTATTCGCGAAGCCCTGACAGGTTTCTCGGAGCAAAAAATGTCTTCGCAAGATGGTTTGAACGAAATAATTTCCCAAGTCGCCGCCGAGATTTCGCGTGACTACATCGAAGAACACGAAACCGACATTATCCTTGCACTCAATGAAAGTGCAATATCCGGTGAAAAATCACCGCTGCAACTTTATGAAAAGACCCTCTCTGACAGCATTGCCTGCACGATAACGAAGCGATGCGACCCGACCGCCGACATCGAGGCAGACACATTTTTCCCCGATATAGCCCTGTTCAACACTCCGGACGCATTAAAATCATTGGGTGAAGCCGCAAGCACTTTATCGGAAAATGTTTTGCGAGAAATTGAATCAGCGATAAAAAATTACGAAAAAGGGAGAGATTTCAATGACAAGCGACAAACAAACCGCGCCCGTCGAAATACCTTACATTCAGGCAGGGGATTATCTGATTCCCGACATTCGGATTCCCGAAGAGGAAGCGAACCTTCCGGCATTGAGCCGGTACGGCAAGATGCGCCTGAATTATCTCAAGCAACATCGTCGGATAATTTACACGAACCTCAAGCTCGCGGGGACGCTGTTTCAGCACTGCTTGGAAGTCGAGGAGCAAGCGAGGACACGCTTCGAAGTGATGATGAAGCAATCGGAGCAAAAATTCCCGCCGCCGGACAGGGGAACACAGCCCATCGAATGGGCGGCACACATGAACAGCCTGAAAGGTCAAGTCGAGGAAATAATCAAAGCCGAACTGATTTACGAATAGCCCTCGAAATGCCGCCCGAACAAGGCGGCATTTTTAATGCCTCGCAAACTTCGTCTCTAATTGAGACGAAGTTGAGCGAACCGCAAATTCTTCAGCTTTCCCTTGATATGTTTCCTTCGGAGTCGGAGCAACGTGCGGAAATTGGGGAGGAAGAACGCCGGGAAGCCGCCGCAAAGCCGGTTGAAATCACGCAGCAGGACATTGACAACGCGCTTATGCAGTGGAATGGCGACGAGGCAAGCAAAACTCGTGTGTTTGAGCATATGCAAAACGGCGGCAGCCGCACACTTAACACCGCCGAATTTTTACGCAAAGAATACGGCGCAGGGCGCGTTTCAATGTCAAATCCGTCTTCGAGCGAAAGTTTTGTAATTTTGAAAAATGATGACCGACAGCACATCGCCGCGGCGGCTTACTTGCCGTGGGAAGATGTGCAAAAACGCATCGGCATTTTAATTGACGAAGGGCATTTTATGTCGCCGGTCGAACTTGAAATAACTTCGTCTCAATTTGAGACGAAGTCGGGCAAAGAACTCGGATACTCTCTCAGCTACCGCTTCCTTGACGACCCCGACCGCATTATCGTTTTCAACGATACCGACCCCGACGAAATAAATATTGTTGCGCGTGTTCACGGCGGCGGCGAAATTTTTATTATTGACGAAAACGCGCCGCAATCCGTGATTGATGAATTGACGGAGTATGCGACGGAAAATTTTGATTCGTTAAAAGAAGATGCGGAGCGTCGGTCTGACGCATTTTTCAAACATGCGGAGGAAATCGGAACTCGGGCTTACAGTGCGCCCGGTCCGCAGAAGCAGGAATCCCCGAAGCAGGAACTTGACTCACACGGTCAGGCGACCAAACCGGAAGAAAGCCCTGCGTCCCCTCAATTCACGGGAACTCCGGGCGGCGGAATGCTGCACATTCCCGCCGAAAACTTCCGAATCACCGACCCGCACCTCGGCGAAGGCGGGGCAAAAACGAAATACATCTGCAACATCGAAGCCATCCGCGCGTTAAAAACAATCGAATCCGAAAACCGCCGCGCAACTCCGGACGAGCAAGAAATTCTCTCACGTTACGTCGGATGGGGCGGCATTCAGCAAGCGTTTGACGAAAACGCGCAGGGTTGGCAAAAAGAATTTGCCGAGCTGCGCGAACTTCTCACGCCGGACGAATACGATGCCGCCCGCGCTTCCACGCTTAACGCTCACTACACAAGCCCCGTCGTAATTGAGGCAATGTACGAAACCCTCGAAAGGCTCGGCGTTCGCGGCGGAAATATTTTAGAACCGAGCTGCGGCGTCGGAAACTTCTTCGGACTCTTGCCGGATTCCATGCAGGGCGCGAAATTGCACGGCGTTGAACTCGATTCAATCACGGGGCGCATCGCACAGCAGCTCTACCCCAATGCGGACATCAAAGTAACCGGCTTTGAAAAAACCGATATGCCCGACAATTTCTTCGACGTTGCAATCGGAAACGTGCCGTTCGGCGGGTTCGGCGTGAACGATAAGAAGTACGACAAGCACAATTTTATGATTCACGATTATTTTTTTGCAAAATCTCTCGACCAAGTGCGCCCCGGAGGAATTGTCGCGTTCGTTACGTCCAAAGGCACGATGGATAAAGCGAATCCGAAAGTTCGAAAATATCTTGCGGAACGTGCGGATTTACTCGGCGCGGTACGTCTGCCGAACAACGCATTTTTGAAAAATGCCGGCACGGAAGTCACTTCTGACATAATTTTTCTGCAAAAGCGAGACACTCTCCGCGCCGTTGAGCCTGATTGGGTTCATTTAGGCGAAACAGAAAACGGCATTACAGTAAATTCGTACTTCGCAGACAACCCGCATATGATTCTCGGCACAATGTCCGTTGCCGGCGGAACTCGCATGTACGGCCGAGAAGATGCTTCAACATGTTTGCCGCACGAAGGCGCGAATTTGGCGGAACAACTGCGCGAAGCGTTATCGCATATCCAAGGGCGAATTACTGACGTTTCCCTCGATGACATCGCGGATACGGCGGTCGACCGCGCTTTCATCCCCGCCGATGCTTCCGTAAAAAATTTCAGTTACGCGCTCGTCACCCTTTCCGACGACCCTGACAACGTAACAGGGCAATATCACGCCTTAAAAATCGGCGCGGGCGACTTGTATTTCTGCGAAAACTCGCGCATGTATCGCATGGACAGCTTGCCCGCAGCAACAACGGAGCGCATTCGCGGCATGGTTGAGCTGCGCGACTGCACCCGAACGCTCATCGACATGCAATTGGCGGATTATCCCGACACCGCAATTACTGCGCAACAGGCGCAATTAAACACACTCTACGACAATTTCACGCGCAAGCACGGCTTGATAAATTCATCCGCGAACGCCCGCGCTTTCGAGGAGGATTCGTCATATTATTTGCTCGCGTCACTTGAAAAAATCGACGAAAACGGCGCACTTGAACGCAAGTCCGACATGTTCACGAAACGCACAATCAAGCAATTTGTGCAAATTGATTCCGTTGATACGTCGGCGGAGGCGTTAGCCGTTTCGATTTCGCGCAAAGCGCGGGTAAACATGCCGTTTATGAGGGAATTAACAGGCTTCTCCGAAGAAAAAATCGTCGCCGATTTGCAGGGCGTAATTTTCGAGCTTCCGAATGCTCGCGACATAACCGGCGAAAAAATCTACGTTCCCGCCAACGAATATCTCTCCGGCAACGTCCGCGAAAAACTTGCCGTCGCTCGCGAAGTCGCCGTCGAAAATACCGCTTTCGCCGTAAATGTCGCGGCATTGGAGCAAGCGCAACCCGCCGAGCTTGAAGCGTCGGAAATAGGCGTTCGCCTTGGTTCGACATGGGTTGACAGGGAGCATTATCAGCAATTTATGTACGAACTTTTACAAACGCCGGTCTATCAGCAAAGCGCGATAAAACTGCACTATTCCGACATCACCGGTGAATGGAGCATTTCCGGCAAAACCGTGCCTCGCTCCGACGACGTTTTGGTGCGAACAACCTTCGGCACGGAACGTACAAACGCTTACAAAATCTTTGAAGACAGCTTAAATTTGCGCGACACGCGGATTTACGATGCAGCAGAAGTAAACGGAAAAGAAGTCCGAGAGCTGAACAAAAAGGCAACAATGCTTGCGCAGCAAAAACAGGAAAGCATAAAAGAAGCCTTTAAAAGTTGGATTTTTGCCGATGCCGACCGGCGGAAAACGCTTGTTGAAAAATACAACGTGCTTTTTAATTCCACGCGCACACGCGAGTTCGACGGCAGCCATATCGAGTTTGCGGGCGCGTCGCCGGAAATTTCATTGCGTCCGCATCAGCGCGGCGCGATTGCACGGATTCTTTACGGCGGAAACACGCTTCTTGCCCACGAAGTCGGTGCGGGCAAGACCTTTGAAATGATTGGCGCGGCAATGGAAAGTAAGCGGCTCGGCTTGTGCAATAAAAGCATGTTTGTCGTGCCGAATCACATCATTGAGGATATTGCCGGCGAATTTATGCGCCTTTATCCCGCCGCAAATATTCTTGTCGCAAGCAAAAAAGATTTCGAGCCGAAAAACCGCAAAAAGTTCTGCGCGAGAATTGCCACCGGCGAGTACGATGCGGTGATTATCGGACATTCGCAATTTGAAAAAATCCCGCTGTCCAAAGAACGCCAACAAAACCTTCTCGAAGCACAAATCAACGATATAACCGACGGCATCGAGCAGGTAAAACGCGACAAAGGCGAACGCTTCACAATTAAGCAAATGGAAAAAACGAAAAAATCCCTGCAAACACGCCTCAAAAAACTCACCGACGACACCCGCAAGGATGATGTTGTTACTTTCGAACAGCTCGGCGTTGACCGCCTGTTTGTTGATGAAGCACACAATTACAAAAATTTGTTCCTCGTCACAAAAATGCGAAATGTCGCGGGGCTTTCCACATCGGAAGCGCAAAAATCGTCCGACCTTTTTATGAAATGCCGCTATCTCGACGAGCTGACCGGCAACAAGGGAGTCATTTTCGCTACGGGAACGCCCATCAGCAACAGCATGTCGGAGCTTTACACGATGATGCGCTATCTCCAGTACGACACACTGAACGAAAGAAGCCTTCAGCACTTTGACTCTTGGGCAAGCACTTTCGGCGAAACCGTAACCGCGATTGAACTTGCGCCGGAAGGCACGGGATACCGCGCAAAAACTCGCTTTGCGAAATTCACAAATTTGCCCGAACTTATGACGCTTTTCAAAGAAGTCGCGGACATAAAAACTGCCGATACGCTCGACCTTCCCCGACCGAAAGCAAACTTTCACACGATTGTCGCCGAGCCGTCCGACATCCAGAGGGAACTCGTCAAAGGGCTTTCCGAACGTGCGACGAGGATTCAGCAAAAAAAGGTTGACGCAACCGAGGATAACATGCTGAAAATCACGTCGGACGGGCGAAAAATCGGGCTTGACGCTCGTATGATTAACTCTTCTTTACCGGACGAACCCGGCAGCAAAGTGAATCTTTGCACGGAAAATATTTTTCGCATTTTGGACGAAACAGCAGAAAACCGTTCAACGCAGCTTGTTTTTTGTGATTTTTCCACGCCGAACAAGGACGGTCGTTTCAATGTATACGACGACATCCGCGACAAACTCTTGGCAAAAGGCATTCCGAAGAGCGAAATAGCTTTCATCCACGACTACAACACGGAGGTTCAAAAAAAGGAGTTGTTCCAAAAAGTGCGCACCGGAAAGGTGCGTATTTTATTTGGCTCGACGGCAAAATGCGGTGCGGGAACAAATGTGCAGGACAAACTAATCGCGCTTCACGACTTGGACTGTCCGTGGCGACCGGCGGATTTAGAGCAGCGTTCCGGGCGAATAGTTCGGCAGGGCAATCAAAACTCCGAGGTGGATATTTTTCGCTATGTCACGGACGGAACGTTCGACAGCTACCTTTTTCAGACTATCGAAAACAAGCAAAAATTTATCGCGCAGGTAATGACGAGCAAATCGCCGGTTCGCACATGCGACGATATGGACGAAAGCGCGTTGAATTATGCGGAAATCAAGGCGTTGTGCGCAGGAAATCCTCTCATCGCGGAGAAGATGAACCTTGATGTCGAGGTTGCAAAACTCAAAATGCTCAAAGCCGACCATCAGAGCCAACAGTATCGCTTGGAGGACAGCATTTTAACAAGATTTCCGGACAATATTCAGCTTCAAAAAAACATGATAACCGGTTATGAAGCCGATATTCGAACCCTTGCGGAGAACACGCACAAGCCCGTCGAAGGCATAAGCCCTATGAATATCGGCGGCAAAATTTTTACCGACCGCAAAGATGCGGGCGAGGCGTTGATTGATGCCAGCCGAAAAATGAACGTGCTTGTTTCGCAGAAAATCGGCGAATACCGAGGGTTCAATATTTTTGCCAAGTTTGAGCATAACGAGTACCGCATCTCCCTCAAAATGGCGACATCACATCAAATAACTCTCGGCAACTCGCCTGAAGGAAATATTCAGCGAATCGACAACGCGCTCGAAAAATTGCCGGAAAAATTACAACAGGCAGAGCAAAAACTTGAAAGCCTTTATTTTCAAGTTGAGGCGGCAAAAGCGGAACTCGGAAAACCATTCGCACAGGAAGAGCTTTTAGCCGAAAAATCGGCGCGATTAGTTGAACTTGACTCGCTTTTGAGCCTTGATGCTGCCGACGCGGTCGCCGAAACATCGCAGGGCGAAAAATCAGCTCCTGTTGTCTCAACTTCGTCTCAAATTGAGACGAAGTTAACCGACGATACAAAGAAAAAACCTGCGCTTGCTCCGCTTATGCCGAAGGTTTTTGCCGGAGCAACGGAAAAAAATCCGTCGCCGGAAGCCGGCGGTGAGAAAAACAAGACTGCCCGCGAACGCGCGGTTAATAAAAAGGGCGATGCCCTGTAGGAGGACTCGCCCATGGCAAATCGAACGCGAAATGTTCCGATTTATTTTCACGTAGATGAAGAGGAACACGCTCAAACACTAGGTGTTTAGTCCCATGTTATAATGGTGCAAATGAATTGCCAAAGGAGAACAAAAAACTATGGGACAAATATTACACGGATGCGCCAAAACGACAGAGGCAACCCGCAGAGCAATACAAA
>WQVC01000092.1 GCA_009781765.1 Defluviitaleaceae bacterium
CGTTCTTAAACGGTGGAGAGGCATTGCTACGCGCTACGCCAAACACACAAAATCCTACCTTGCCGCCGTTCAAATCGCTTGCGTTTTCGGATGGAGCAATGCCTTTTGACGACACTCCCTAGATAATGATATCCCGATAATTGTGCGCGACCCGGAAGCAGAACCGCAAACCTTGATAAGGGAGGAAACGCACGGGCTTTGGGACTTATTGCGGGTACAGGTTTTTACATTCGGGGGTGATGTGCTTTTAATAAGCAGAATCGAAATTTTGTCACAGCTTCCGGAATTATCGGAGGACAATCTTAATTTCGATTTAGAAATCAGCGGTGATTTTGAATTGCAATATATCCTGTATCACGAACTGCCGGAGTCAACGCTATGGAAGATGTTGATTGAGATGCGTGAATAAGTGACTGTAAATAAAAAAAGCAACCCTGCCGGGGTTGCTTTTTTATTGTTCGTTATTACCCAGTAAGAATATATACCGTGCGTGTACCCTCATCCCACTCCACAGTCGCACGAAAAATTTCCGAAACCGCCCGAAGCGGCACAAGAGTGCGATTGTTTACAATTTGCGGGGGAACGTCCAAGTCAATGAACCATCCGTATGATATACCGGCAACATCATAAGGTCTGTACCAACTAAACCAAAGTTCCGCCCGGGGGTCGCTGATTCGCAGCGTAATGTCATCTGTACGCCATCGTGCGTGTATCTCCTGCCGTTGTTCGTCCCAAGTCACGGGCGCACCAAACGCCTCAAAAATCACCCGCATAGGAACCATTACACGCCCGTCAATAATCATGGGCGGCACGTCAAATTCCAACCGCTCGCCGTCTGAGTAAACGGCAATTTCATCGCTTCCCTCGTGTGCATATATCGGTGCAGAGCCGTGCAGCGCGACTAAAAAAAGTACACCCAACATAAAACATAATACTTTCTTCATCAATCCATCATCCTCTCGTTAAGGCGCACTTCCCTACCCCAACTCAAACGCCAACATTTGCGGTGTTCCGCCGCCGCTGTACGTAAAATACAGTGCGTGAGTGCCGTCGGGAATTGCTGCGTCGGCGGAAAACTTTGTCCAAATATTCGCGCTTACAACGGGGATTTCGCTCAAAACGTCGCCGTCGGGGCTTGTACGCACAAGAAAACTTCCGCGTCCGTATCCGCGAGTGGTAATCGTAATTTTCTTGATTCCCTCGCAGGCGAAATATTTAAACCCGATTGTCACGCCGTCGGTGATGCTTGATATGAAGGCGCAGTTTGTGTCGATATCGCCGTCGCCCGCGCCTTCTTGGGTAATTTTTGCGGGCTTAGCCGGCACGGACGGCGAGCCGGATGAGCCGATTTTAACCGTTCCCGCGCCGTCCGCGTCGCTCCAAAGATTACACGCCATGTAAGCGGGATGCCGCCCGCGAGCAACAAACGGCGCACATCTCGCGCCCTGCGACGTCATTTCAACCTGCGGAATCGAGCCGTCGGGCAAAATGCAAACGGGTTCGATACAAGCCTGGCGCGAAAACCAAGTGTCGTTCGTCATGCGATGATAAAAAACATACCACTGCCCCTCAATTTCAATAATCGAGCCGTGATTATTTCCGTACGGATACGTGCGTTTTTCGGCGGGCTTGTACGTCGAAATGCCCAAATCGCAATTGCTCACAATAACGCCGCCGTACACAAAACCGGACGTCGGCGAATCGCTTACGGCATAACAAAGCTCCGTCATGTGAACCGACGAATACACAAAATAAAATTTGTCGCCGACTTTTCTCATTGACGACGCCTCGAAAAATTCGTGTCCCTCGAAGCTCGTTCCCGCGCCGTATGCGCCGCTCGGCGCGATGTAAACCGGCGGCTCTTTTATCGTAAGCATATCGCGCTCCAACACGGTTGCAATCGCGCCGCGCCGCGATTTGTCGCCGATAATTCCGATGCCGGTATACAGATAAATATTTTCGCCGTCAACAAGCAGACCGGGGTCGAATTGCGGCTCGTCGCCGGGCTTCTCGCCCAAAAGCGTACCGTCGGCGTACTTCACATAGCCGTAAAATTCGTACCTGCCCGCCGGCGAATCGCAAACCGCAACCGACACGACGCTCGCTTTATCGAGTACATAGTACAAATAAAACCGCCCGTCCGGCCCGCAGGCAACATCCGGCGCGTAAAGCACCATATGTCCGTCGCGGTTAAGCGGGTCGGCGGTTTTTTCCCAAATCACGCCCTCAAACCGCCAGTCGCACAAATTCGAAACCGGCGCACTGTAACAAACGTAGTCCTCCAAGCAAAAAACATGTCCGTGCGCTCTGTCCTGCGAGCCGTAAACGTATACTCTGTCGCCGAAAATATGCGGCTCGCCGTCGGGGATGTACACGTTAGGAGGAAGATAGGGATTCATGTGCAGCACTCCTTATTTAATATATTTTTTTAAGACCTTGGGGACTCCGTCCCCAACACCCCTGCAAGGGGTCGTTGACCCCTTGACCCCTTCAAAAAAATCGCGCAAAGCGCGATTTTTAATAAAGTTTTTGTCGAACTTTTTTCAAAAAGTTCGCGGGGTGCGGGGCGGAGCCCCGCGGTCTTAATTTATATTTTTAACAAATAACCCTGCGCCATCTCAGCGGCCTGTTCGAATTCGCCGTGAAGAAGAAGTGCGCTTATTTCGTCAATGAAGTCGATGGTTTTTTTGGAGCATTGGCCTTCTTTGAGGGAGGCGAGGGCTTTTTTTGCGGCGGGTTTCGAATAGCTGTCGCAGGCATCTATGACGAGTTCGAGTTGGGCGCGTACGAAGGCGGGGTCGTCTTCGCCCCGGTCGTTGTCTGCGGCGTTAAGTTTTGCTTCGAAGGCGGCGATTGCATCTTTTAATTCGGTGACAAATGACGGTGTTTCGGATGAAATTTTGTCGAAATTTCCGACTCGCCCGGCTTCTTCGAGTTCGGCGGCGACTTGTGAAAGTTCGGTCTCCTTTACGTTTGCAAGCGCGGATTTCATGCCGTGGGTGGTAATTGTGTACATCTTTAATTCGTCGGGGGAGAAGCCGCTTTTTTTCCTCAAAGTTTCGAGGTTTGCAACGGCATTTTTTGCGTCGCGAATAAAGTGTTTTGCGAGTTCGTCGGAAACGCCGAAATCCTGCGCGGAGACAAATGTCGGGGCGGCTGCACGAGCTATGGCGGCTTGCTCGGGATATTTGTCGCGAATAAATTTCAGCAGATATGTGTTCAAAAGGGAGATGTCGATGGGTTTTGACATGAAGCCGGAAAATCCGTTTTCTTCAAACAGGGCGGCCTGCCCCATAATTACATTTGCCGTAAGCGCGACAACCGGAGTTGTGCAGCCTGTATCCATAATTGCGCGGGCGGTTTCGATTCCGTCCATGTCGGGCATCATGTGGTCCATGAAAATGATATCGTATTCCGCGCCGTCGTTTATTTTTTTAAGGGCGTCCGCGCCGCCGGTTGCTGTGTCGATTGTTAAGCCGTAGGGTTTCATCAAGCCCCATGCGACGTACAAATTCGATTCCACGTCGTCCACAACGAGAACTTTGCCGTAGGGCATGGGTTCGTACTCAACGGTTTTGCGCTGCTTGAGCGCGTCGCGGGCAGAATCGACGCATTGCAGGGTTCGGACTGTTTCCGTGTCGAGAGTTTTGTTGCCGATTTGTTTGAGCGGAATGCGCACGATAAAAGTCGAACCGACGCCGCGTTCGCTTTTGACGGAAATATCGCCGCTCATCAGCTTAATGAGCCTGTGCGCGATGGGAAGCCCCAAGCCCGCGCCCTTTATTGTGCCTTGCGCATTGTAGCGAGAGCGGTCGGTGTCGAAAAGGTTTGCCGCCTGCTCCGGCGACATGCCGCTGCCGGTGTCGCTTACCGACATAACGAGGGTGAGGTCGTAATCGGCCGGGGGCGGCTCGACGGAAAATTTAAGCGTTACCGTGCCGGCTTCGGTGTACGTGAAGGCGTTGTCGGTAAGAATCGCGATTACCTGGCGAATGCGCATACCGTCGCCGAAGAGCGTTGCCGGCAAAGTTTCGTCGATATTCAGCGATAATTTTACAGCGTCAAGTTCGCGTTCAACAATAATTTGCTGTGCGATGTCAATCACCAGGCTCGGAACGTCGATTGCTTTGTTTTCGATTTGAAGTTTGCCGGTGTTGGCGTTGGATAAATCTAAAATGTCGGTGATTATGCGCAAAAGTATGTCGGACGAGCGTTTGATTTGCAAAAAAGCCTCGTGAGTTTCCGGCGGGCTTGGTTTTTGCGTTTGAATTTCGGTAATGCCGTTTATGACGTTAAGCGGCGTGCGCAAAATATGGCTCATTTGCGCCAAAAATTGATTTTTCGCGCTGTTTTCTTTTTCGATTGCTTCGGCTTTTTTGAGTTCTTCCGCCATGGATTTTACGGTGCTTAAATCGTGGATGTACGATACAACAAAAACGCGGTCGGGCGCGGTAATACGAACCCGCGTGATTTCGCACGGGATTTTTTCGCCGTTTTTCTTTTGAAAAACCCATTCTGTGCGGGCGAGGCCTTCGGTTAAGGCTTTGTAGAAAAATTCCTCGTCGCGTTTGAGGGTGTAAGTGTCGTGATAAAGATATTCCGGAGCTTCCGGGGTATTGCGCGTCATGTAATTTATTTTATTTCCGAGGCCGAGAAGGTCAACGGCCTTGCGGTTGCAGTCGATTATTCGGTATTGGTCGTTAAAAAGCTCCATGGCAAGCGGCGCGGTCGAAAGATAAATCTGCGCGAGTTCTGCCGCGCCGGCGGTTTCTTTCATTTGCGCTTTGACTTGCGTTAAATCATAAAAACTGCCGACGAGTGCCGGCCTGCCTTCGTAGAGAACTTTTTTAAATGTGAGTTCGGCGGGAATAAGCGTGCCGTCGATTTGGCGGCACATAATTTCGCTTCGTGCTTTGCCGTTTTCGAGCGCGCTTGCCAAAAGCTCTCTGAAAAAAGACACGCTCGGAACGCCGCTTGCCTGAAACGGCGGCATCGTGCGCTCAAACCCGTTTATGCATTCGTCTTTGCCGGAAAAAAGGAACATGTCGAGCGCGGATGTATTGCAATCGGCGCATTTAAAGTCCTCCGTAAAGAAAACCGCCGCTGTGCTTGCGAAATCCAGCATCAGCATGTTTCTGTCGTTATTCATTAAATTCGCCCCTGTCAGAGAGTGTTGAGAAATCACTCTCTGCTGCTGCTTGTTACTTCGATTTCCCGAATGGTGAAGCACATTTCCGCGCCGGCGTCGTCGGTGGCAATACGCACCGAGTGCAGCGTTTTAAGCTCCATTGCGGAAAATGTGTGCGTAAGCGTAAATTCCCGGTTGTCAGTTGGGACGGTTACGCTTTGCCAGATGTAGCCCGGAATTATTTGCAACATAAAATGCGTACCCGGCGGAACAACTCCGTCGATTTTTCCGCGAACGGTTATTGTGTAGCGATTGCCCTGCTTTAAGTTCATGTCGGGGAACCAAACGTCGAGGCCGTCCCAGTTGTTCATTCTGCGGCGAACGCGAATTGCTTTTTTCTCGTTCAGGTCGAAAACATCGAAGAGCGGCGTGCCGGAGGCTTTGATAAATTTATGAATATCGCCGGGCTTGAGATTTTCGAGGCTGTTGTCGTTTGCGAGGGAGTAGACGAGTTCGCGCGTTTCGATTTCAACGGCTTCGGCATTAACGTTGCGGGTAATTAAAATGCTGTCAACAAAGTATTCGGCTTCGCCGATTGACGTTCCCCATAAATTTGTGCGAACCATTATCGGAAGCCGTAAATCTTCCGGCTCGAGAAGATATTCTATTGAAAAAAGCTCGTTGTGGTTCGGCGAAACCGTTTGCGCAAGCCCCACGTATCCGTATTTTTTTGTGCGACGGTCGATTACCATTGCCCAGTCGGATGTTGGTGCGCCGTTGCCTATTCTGCCGGTTACAACAATTTTATCGCCCGCACGAAGGCTTTTTATTCGCGGCGTTACAAGTGTAATGCCCGGTTTTTGGCTAACCTTGCCCGAAACAAATATCGTTTTTATGTTTTGTATTTTTAAAATATCGGGCGTGTGATGCCGGCTTGACGGAAACAACAACGGCGTTTTCAAAAGCGGCCCGGGTTTTATTTTTTTTAAATCATCCTGTAAGTCGTACAAAACCAGAATAGTCGTCGCCCCCTTGTTCTCTTTTATAGCGGTTTTAATTGCGCGCCCACTACGCATTATGAATAAATTTTTACAATTTTGCAACAATAAAGAAAATGCGAATCAAGAGTTCAGAATAATACCTTGATGACTTGTGATTCGGACTTGTGATTCGCGTAATAAAGAAAAATCGGGGCAACAGCAGTTTTGCGAACAAACACTGCCGCGCCCGAAGGAAGGAGCATCCACATGCAAAACTTAAAGCAATCCGAACTTAACTGGATACGCGAAGTTGTTTCGGCACACAACATGACGTCATGCAAACTTCAAGCGTATTCTCAACAAGTGCAAGACCAACAAATTAAACAAATGTTCTCCACTGCATCAACCGAGGCAAAACAAGCGGCTCAAAATTTGCTTCAGATGTTATAGTGAACGCACCGATTACACGGCATAGCCCGGGTTCGCTTCATAAAGTGCGTTCACTAAGCCGCGACGAGGTACATCTCCGGCGCGGCTCGTTATACAACAAAATTTTATTTAAGGAGGAAACAAACATGCAGGAAAAAGATATCGTTTTAGACGTTTTGGGAGGCGTAAAGGGAAGTCTTGCCGGTTACGCAACATTTATAAGCGAAACCGCAAACCCCACGCTTCGCCAAACATTTCAACAAATGCGTGACGGCGACGAAAAATTTCAATATGACTTGTACAAAATCGCCGAACAAAAAGGTTATTACGCAACATCTCCGGGTGCAAGCGCACACGACATGAGCTGCGTAAAAGCCGCACTTACAAGCGGCACCCCCGCCCATATGGGAATGAAATAATACGAATCCGACGCTGTGAAGGTGAGCCGGAAAATCGCAGGCTTCAATGTGTTTTTCGGGCGTTTTCCGGCGAAGCCTGAGCAGACGTCAAACCGGATTTCGCATAATCCCGCAACACGCGGAAAAAAATTTTTTTGCAAAAACCTGCAAAAACCTATCGGTAGCTGAGCGGTTACCGATAGGTTTTTTTGTTCTTGGAGAAAGCAATGTGTCCCCGTGCTGCAAAGCAACGGATGTTTTCCGGAAATTTTTTTTGCATTGAAAAGGCTGTGGTGCAATGCTATACTTCAAGTATAATGTGAGTATCGGCGATTAACTACATTCGAGTTGCTTGCCCATTTTTGGAAAGGTAGTGCACAAATGCCAAACTGGAGCGGAATACTGGAGGAAATAAAGAATTTAACCGCACAAGGCAGAGGGGATGCTTTAGATGTGACTCGTCGCAAATATCTCAAGGCACTGTCCGAATTGACAGGCAGAAACGTCATCGCATACTACTCCGGCTTTCTTAATATAAGTGAAAACGTCAGGGACGCCTCTATCACTGATATGGATAAAAACGGCTTGATGTCTGTTATTCATAACCTTGACAGAACGAAAGGCTTGGATTTGATATTACATACTCCGGGCGGAGAGTTAGCGGCCGCCGAGTCATTAGTGGAGTATTTGAAGGAGATGTTCGGGAATAATATAAGAGCAATAATCCCTCAAATTGCCATGTCGGCAGGAACAATGATTGCATGTTCTTGCGAATCCATCATTATGGGGAAACAATCCAATATCGGTCCTATCGACCCGCAGTTGCGCGGCATTCCTGCAACCGGCGTCATTAAAGAATTTAATCGTGCTATTCACGAAGTGGCTCAAGACTCTAAGTGCATACCGATATGGCAGGTTATAATAGGCAAATACCACCCTACTTTTGTTGGTGAGTGTGAAAAAGCCATTCAATGGTCGAACAAAATTGTAACAGATTGGTTGAAAGAAAATATGTTGTTAAAATATGACAACAGAGAGGAAAAGGCTAAAAAAATTGTTGAATATCTTGGCAATCATGATGAAACAAAAGCACACGCTCAACATATCGGACTGGACATTAAGCCTTTGGAGACACTGATAGACGGAAAAGACTTGCAGGATGTCGTGTTAAGCATTCACCATGCATATATGATTACGTTCTCTTCGTCTGTTGCTGTTAAAATTATCGAAAATCAAATAGATGCGGCTTTCATGGTTCAGAGAGGTGTTCAGCATCAAGTTTCACCTCAGCAACTTTTGCAGATGCAACTGCCGGTGCAGTTGCATCTGCCTGTTCAACAAAAATGAAATGGAGGTTGTGCGTTATGGACGAAAGAATTTTACAACTGTTTGAAGCTCTGGGGTTGCCAAGTAGCGGTGAGCAACTTGATTTTCCGCACAAATACGACTGTAGCACTCCGTTCGAAAAATGCACTGTAATGATTGATGTGCCTACAACCGTTAGCAACAACACGAGCTTGACGCAATAGCTATGTCATCAAGTAACCGGCGTACATTACACAACCGCCAGTACGTAAGAAAGGACACAACCCATGTACACACGCATAAAAGAAATCTTTCGCAACCCCGCCGAATATATCGGCAAGCAAATTACCGTCGGCGGATGGATTCGAACCTCGCGGAACAACAAAAACCTCGGCTTCATCGAGCTTAACGACGGCAGTTTTTTCCGCCCGGTGCAAATTGTGCTTGAAGGCGAATTAACCGGCGCGTCCGAGCCGAACGAAAACCCGCTTTCCTTCGACGACGCATTAAAGCTCGGCGTTGGCGCGTGTATTTCGGTTACGGGCGAGGTTGTTGAAAGCCCCGGCGCGAAACAGCCGTTTGAAATAAAGGCGACGAAAATTCTGCTCGAAGGCTCATGCCCGCCGGATTATGTTCTGCAAAAGAAGCGGCACGGATTCGAATTTTTGCGCACAATCGCGCATCTTCGCCCGCGCACAAACACATTTGCGGCGGTTTTTCGCGTTCGCTCGATTGCGTCCCACGCAATACACGAATTTTTTCAACAACGCGGTTTCGTGTACGTTCACACGCCGATTTTAACCGGCAGCGACTGCGAAGGCGCGGGCGAAATGTTTCGCGTCACAACGCTCCCCCCCGGCGAAACCGACCCGTCCAAGGACTTTTTCGGCAAAGAGGCGCATCTTACCGTAAGCGGACAGCTTGCGGTTGAGCCGTTTTGCCTTGCCCTGCGCGACGTGTATACCTTCGGGCCGACGTTCCGCTCCGAGCCGTCCACCACCACAACCCACGCCGCCGAGTTCTGGATGCTTGAGCCGGAAATGGCATTCGCCGACTTGGACAACTATCTCGAAACCGCCGAAGCCATGTTAAAATTCGTAATAAAATATGTACTCGAACACGCACCCGAGGAAATGCAATTTTTTAACGAGTGGGTCGAAAAAGGTTTGCTCGACCGGCTTGAAGCGGTGGCGTCCGCCGGTTTCGCACGTTGCACCTACACCGAAGCCATCGAAATTTTGCAAAAATCCGGGCGCAAATTCGAATATCCCGTAACGTGGGGCGCGGATTTGCAAACCGAGCATGAGCGATATTTGTGCGAAGAAGCCTTCGACCGCCCCCTCTTTTTGACCGACTACCCCCGCGACATCAAAGCATTTTATATGCGCGTAAACGACCCCGACAGCGAAGGCAGGGAGACCGTTGCGGCGGCAGATTTGCTTGTACCCGGGGTTGGCGAGTTAATCGGCGGAAGCCAACGCGAAGAGCGCATCGACGTCCTTGAAGCGAGCTTGGCGAAATTCGGCCTCGCCCCCGATGACTACGACTGGTATCTCGACCTGCGACGCTTCGGCGGCGTAAAACATGCGGGCTTCGGACTCGGCTTCGAACGCCTTCTCATGTACCTCACCGGCATGAAAAATATTCGTGACGTAATCCCCTACCCTCGCACATTAGGGCAGATGTCGTTTTAGCGGGAGAGGCGGTGAGGAAATTGGGCATGACTAACGAGCAGTTTGACGCCTACAAACTACGTGAATTGCGCTTGTTGCAAAAAGCGCAAAAGGAACTCGCCGCACAAAATGCAAAAAGTGAAACCATTGATGAAATGGTTGAGGATTTGAAAAGCGAGTTGAAAAAACCGTAACTTCGTGACAAATATGAAAAGCCCTCTGCGGAAGCAAGTTGCTTCCGCAGGGGGCTTTTTGCTGTAATTTTTGTCACCGACGGCGCAAACTCACCCGCTGCCGAGCCTTGTAAGTACCATATTGCTGCCGTGATCGTTGAAAAGGGTGAGCGTCGAACCGTCGGCTGAAATCGCGTAGTCACCGGGGTGTCCGTCGTCACCATGATACGAAATAGTCAACTGTCCGTTTTCTGTGTTCCACATAAATTCAAACTCTTCTTCTATGCCGAGGGTGTCTGCGATGATACCCGTTCCGTCTCTGAAAAACTCAAAGGTTAAATTATGTGTATTGTCTCTCCATCGTCCGACCAACTCGGAATCGTTGCCGCCGCCGCACCCCGCTAATGCAAAAACTATCAGCAGGGTAAATATAGCGGTAATAAGTCGGGTTATTCGTTTTTTTTGTTTGTACATGTTACTTCTCCTCTCTGTGGTTGTTGAAACAAGTTTTCTGTCGAAGGTATTGCTTGACGGTTGTGTCCATGAAATAAAAATCAGCGAATCATAGATTCGGCAAGGACAATATTTGCGGAGTGGCGAGGACTATCATACTGAATCCTCAAAATTCGAACGCCGCTTACATCAACAGTAATAGGCGTAGGCGTTGTATCGCCGGTTATCGTAAATGTAGCCAATGTCGCGCCGTCGCCGATGAAGCTGAGGGTCGATGCGCCTGCTGCCGAGCCGTCTGCGCGACCGATTATGCCTGTAAATGTGGTAAATTGCCCATCAAGATTGTGGTGTGTCCATGCGGTGCGGTCGCCCCAATCCGAATTACTGTTTATTACAACCGCCGTAGGATACGGATTCCCCAACATGTTTGTCGTTCTGAACACCAACGAATCATTCCCTCGCGTATGCTCAAAACTCGGTACAGCATCCCAAAAAGCCTGCGTCACAGGCGCGGGCGGCGGAGTCGGTGCAGGCGGAGGCGTCGGAGCGGGTGTTGCGCTTCCGATATAAACAGTCCCGGTCGCTCCGTCCCAGTCAACGGGCTGCCCGAGTGCTTCGGAAATCGCCCTTACCGGCAGGAAAGTGCGTCCGCCCGAAATGAAAGGTCTTTCCTCTTCGGACAAATTAAGCCGATTGCCGTTTACAACAACATGGTTCACATCGAAGCTGGCCGCAAGCATTGAGCCCGTGTTTGCGAACACCGCCGCCGTTGACGAAAGCAAAATCGCTACGATTACCCCCGCGATAAATCCTTTTGCACGTTCTTTTCGTTTAAACATTTTTGTTGCCCCTCTCCTTGTTTGGAATATTTTGTCGAAATTTATTATACGTCAATATGGCGTTATGTCAAGCTGCACACACAACAAAATACGTCGTTGCGGCGTATAAATTGAAGGCGCGATTGCCGTGCTATACCCTGTTTCAGAGGTGTTGCTATGCTTTCGCTGAGAATTGCAGAAATCCGTCGGCATAAAGGTTTGACCCAGCATGATGTTGCACAATTTTTGAATATCACACAGCAAACCTATTCCTCTTACGAAACAGGTCGTCGCCAAATGAACTTCGAAACCCTGTGCCTCCTTGCGGATTTTTTCGAGGTAAGCACGGATTATTTGTTGGGGCGGGAAGATGCGCTGCCGTCTTTTTTGGATGAAAGCGAACGCGAAATGGTTGATATGTACCGCGCACTTAATGACTACGCGAAAGATACGGTTTTAAACTGCCTGAAATTCGAACACCTCCGCAAGAATTACAAAATCACCCGTCACGCCGGTCACAAAAACACGCAAAAAAATTGATAGAGCAAATTTTCCGCACTGAAGCAAAAACCTCCATAATAACGCGAATCAAGAGTTCGAGATAACACCTCGCCGAAATTGCCTTGCAGCGAGCAGTGGCGCGCGCAATGAGTCGCGCAAACACAAAAAACCACGACAAACAGAACGCGGCGCACCTCGGATGAATAAATCATCCGTCCGGTTC
>WQVC01000093.1 GCA_009781765.1 Defluviitaleaceae bacterium
CAACAACTGCTGTAAAAAACATTACTGCCGCTAATGAAAGTGCAATGGTACGCAAAATACTTCTTGTCATATCGAAATGCTCTTTTTAAGTAAGATTTGTTTGTCGCTGTGTGTAAAAACATGTCTAATATATTTATCGTCATATTTTCCCAACAGCTTTAGGTTGTTGGGAAATATTTTTTTCTTCCGCCGAAATCTTGATGAATTGCAGCATCCTGCAACAACAAAAAGACGACCGGCTCTCCCGAAAATTTCGAGAAAGCTAATCGCTTTGCCGACGCGCGGCACATAGCCCGGCCGGTTATGCATAGCGAACGACCTCGAGAACCGTGAAGGCGAGGCGGAAAAGTGCGTTGATGCTCGCACTTTTCTGCCTTACCCTCGCGACTTTCGACGTTCGCTGTATATGTGTTTTATTTGCTTCGTTTTTCTAAGTAAACCGAAGTCCCGGGAGCTTCGGGTGTGCAGAGTTTTCACTCTGCGGTTGCCGCGCTGTATGAAAGGTGTGCACGTGAGCGTCAACGTTCGGTCGGCCGTGTCCGAACGTGTCTGCCCTCTTTCATAATATTGCGGCGGGTGATGCAGGTGTTGCGTGATGGTACGGATGAAGCATTGGTGGTGCAGGTACTGCGTAGGTGGTGCGGTGATGCGGTGTTACATGCAACCGTTTTACAGCGGCTTCGGCACGGAGCGGTGCGGTCAGTTTCAGGGTTAACCCCTTCCTGCGTAATAAGTCGCGTCTGAAATCATTTCGCTCTTCGTCGAAAACCGGCCTGAAGCCGCCGGTTTTCGCCTCGCGCTCAATTGTTTCAGACTGCGATTATTACCTGATGGCAAACACGTCCTTTGGCATAGAAGCGACTGCTTTATTTCTCGGTTGCAGGGCAAGTATATCGTAAGCTGACTGCAATGTCTTAAGAACCGTTCCGGGAATTTTTCCAGGAAATTTTCCTGGAACTTTTTCGGGAATCGTACAGCCCTAAAAACAATAAAAAAGGTTGAAATTGCTGAGAAATCAGCAGTTCAACCTTTTTTATCGCATAGGAAACTGCTCCGGCTTTGGGGGAATGTGTGGCAATCGCATGTGTCCCCCGCGCAGCGGGAAACGCTCGCTTCGCTCACTGCTGCTATTGGTGTTCAAAGTGCGCTTGGCGCACGCAACGCGACCGGAAGGTTTTGAACCTTCGCCGAGATACCTGCCCTACGGTATGATTACATCAATTTCGAACACGTGACCGTTTTTGAAGCACAGCGGGACGCACACGATTTTCGAAGTTCTTTGAGCGAGAGGGAAATCCGTTGCGGTTGCGTCGAATCGGAGCTGCGGCGGCTTGATGTCAACAACAATTTCGCGGCCGGCAAAAATTGTTGCAACGTTGCCGGAAATTATGTTTGCAAGCTCGGACACGGCGGATTTCGGCATGTCATCGCTGAGCGACGTGACAATAAAACCCTGCATCATTTGCGACACAAAAAAGCAACCCGCGCGTTCATCCAAATTGTAAACAATTTCGCCCTCGAAAGCCCCGAAAATGCCTACAGAAACGCTCACCGGTGAAACGGTGTACGGGTTTTTTTTCAAAAAAATTTTCCCCAACGACGGAGTTTCCGCGCAAATTGATGAAAAAACTCGTTGTGAGCCTTGCACAAATGCGTTTACATATGAAGCATCCATCTATTCCTCACTATCGTCCTTCTTTTTGTCCTTTTTTTCAAAAAGCGAACCCAGATTCAGCTTTGACAAAATTCCCGGAACCAAATCCACAAGTTTGTTTACGCTGTCGGTATTTTTTACGCTTACAAGCTGTGCCGCGCCTTGGTTGATTACGATTACCGCCGAAGGCGAAAGTTTTGCGCCGGCTGCTCCGCCGCCCGCACCCTTTTTTTCGTCGGAGGAATCGGCAAGCCCCGTTCCTACGCCGAATGTTGCGTCAACAAGCGGAATTATAATCACATCGCCGATATGAACGGGGTCGCCCACAACGGTTTTCGTTGATACAAATTCCTCCATTTTGCCGAAAAGCATCTTTAAATTTTCGTTTACGTTGGTCATTGGCAAGTTCTCCTCTCAGGGCGTGCGCCCTAATTTTTCAACAAGGTTATGAGTAAATTCCGAACCGGCTTTCGAAGCGCGAAGCGCACGAGCGGAATCATCATTCCGGGGGCAATTATTCTGCCGCGCAGCTCGGCGGTGTATCTGATAAAAGCGTCGTCTGCGTTAAAATCGCCCGCAAACCGGACGTTTTTTCGAATATCAAACATGCCCGCAAGGCTTTCATACGCGCCCAACACCATCGCCGTGTTAAACGGGCAGCCAAGCCCGATTACGCCGGAAGCGTCAAAATATCTCGGGCGAACACGCCGCCACAAACCTTTCAGCATAGAGACGCCGTGTTTTATGATAATTTTTCCTTTCTCGTCTGTCAAGAAGGAATGCGCTCCGAGCAATTTATCAACGAAAGATGTTTCGGGTTCGGACGGTTTTGGGGCGGTTTTTTTTCGTTCGGGCGGAACGCGATTTGACCTTTTGCGGCGTTTTTTTCGGGGAGTTTTCGCGCTTGCCGGGCGTATATGAAAAAATAATATGCGAAAATCCGCGAAGTGCTTGCCGTCGCGTACTTCATACGTGTATTGCAAAAAGCGCAACAGCCAACTCACGCGCAATGTAATTGCCGTGCCGTCGGCGTTTGACGCCTTTACGCTGTACCGCACCGGAATCATCGAAATCGCAAGCATTATCAGCGGAGCGGTTACGATTACCATTAAAATTACATGCCATGCCGTCATTTTCGCACACTCCGCAAATACAGCGTTGAAAGCGCGACAATTATCGCCGAAAAAATCGTAATTAAAGCCCCCACAAAGATAGAGATATTCAGAAAAAAGCTGAGCGGGAACATGTTTATCATCAAATCCGTAAATTGCGTAAGCCGCCAAGTTTGGTCTGCGTCGCCGAAGAAGAAAATGTAGTGAAATACATTCCATGCCTGCCGAAAATCAATAGCCATCATGCCGCCGGCGGCAATCATCAAAATAAAAAAGCCCGCAAGCACTTTTTGCAAACAACGCGAAAGCAGTTCCAACGCATTGTGCCGAAAATATACCATTGCAAACACAAGCGCGAATAACGAAAAAATCGCGATGTTTCGCACCATGAAAAGCGTATCGTACAGGCGGCGCACATCGTACATATGGGAAATTTCGCGGCGCGTAAAGAAATTTTGCCCGTAAGAGCGGCTTCCGTGCAGGGTGTGTCCGCGCACTTCGGCGGTTACGCCGTTAAGGCTGTCCCGTTGCCCGCGCATATAGGCAAGAAGCTCCCGGGTTACGTGCATCAAATCTTCGTCGCTTATGCCGATTTCCGCCGCCGTTCCCGCGCGGTTATAGTGCCACCGAAAAAACGACACAGAAAACGTCGGGATAATGATGCTCTGACAGATAATAAGCAGCAACACACAAAACGCGGCGGCGTATCCCATAACTCGACCCATGTCGGACACCTCCCGTTCGGTGATGCCAAGTTTTTCATATTATATACCGGTTTCCGGTGAATATCAAAATGGGGGGGGGGCATGGAAATCAATTTTCAGGGCTCCGCCCCGAACCCCGCCCGCTTTTTGGAAAAAGCGGGGCAAAAACTTTAATTAAAATCGTGCTTGATAGCAACAGTGAGCGAAGCGAGCGTTTCCCGTTGCGTGCGCGATTTTTGAGTTTTTGTCGAACTTTTTCCGAAAAAGTTCGTGGGGCATGACCCCCGGCGAAGCCCCGGCATTTCTGAACATCAAGAGATATTCAGAGTGTTGCCCTTCGTATGTCGGGGCATACTTATGCCGCTTGTCGGTTTTGCAGAAAAAAAACCTATCAATAGCCGGTTGGCTACCGATAGGTTTTTTTATCGCACGGGAAACTGTCCCGGCTTCGAGGGAACGTGGGGCAAACCATATGTGTCCCCGGAGTTCATTGTTATAACCGCGTAATCTCAATTGAGCGAATATTAAACGAAACCGACGAACCCGGCGGATTCGTTGTAATGCGCATAACGCGCCATTTTTCAACCTCGGCGCGGCTCAAAATGTGTTCGAGGTGAATAACCGTTCTTTGATGCACGTTAATATTTCCGCGCCAGTCGAAGCCGGGTATGCCCTGAAACATGAAAGCAGTGCCTTTGGGTGCGGCTTCGTCGAGCCGGATTTCTGCCGTAATTTTGTAGCGATTGCCCGGAATCAGCTTGAAATTTTCGATGCAAATGTCGATAGCGTCCCAATCGCGCACGCGATTGCTTACCTGAATTGTCGGTGCGCCGTCGATTTCGCGAACCGTCACGCTCGGGCCGCCGGCATATACAACGTCGGCGTTCGCGGCGGTTTCGCCGTAAATGGTGTCGATGCGTTGCGAAATGTCCCAATCTTGTGCAAATGAAAACACTTTTTCGCGCGGGTCGATTTCGTAGGCGTCGTCCGATTGCCGCGAAATCAGAATATCGTCGATGTAAATATCCACATCCGGCTCTGTCGAACCCCACGAAATTGTATGAACGGTAAACACGGCTTCCGTTTCTTTTTCTTCCAAAACATGCGACAGCACGAACAGCGATTTGGGCGCGGTGTGTTGCGTCATGTGACCGTGGCCGTCTTCCTTGCGTACGCGAAGAAGGGCGACGCTCCATTTCGGACCGTTGGGCGCGTTATCGCCCACACGCCCCGTAATTGTAAGCCTGTCGCCCGGTTTCAAACCGTTTATTTTATTGAGATTGATGTAAATACCGGATTCGCGGCGGGCGCGCTCGGTTATTTGAAGCGTTTTTGTGTCCTCGATGTCGATAACGCGAAATTCCGCAACCGCGTCCTTTCGCATTGTAATA
This sequence comes from Defluviitaleaceae bacterium, assembly GCA_009781765.1. Classification (GTDB taxonomy): domain Bacteria; phylum Bacillota; class Clostridia; order Lachnospirales; family WQUN01; genus WQVC01. Next base: position 4,862 of record WQVC01000093.1, read on the forward strand.
AAATCGGTATCGTCAAATTTTCCGGGGGCAACATTTTTAAAACTTTCTTGCAGGTCGTATAAAATTTGCATGTTTATACCCCTTTTTCAGGACAGGTTTACTTTAAAAACTTCTCGATTTCCTCGCTTATTTTTTCAAACTCGGTGTGCAAAAGATATCCGGAAAGCTCGCTTAAAAACGCGCGTGTTTCCGGCGTCCAAGCCTGTGTGTTTAAGCTGTCCAAGGCGATTCGAACGGGCTTTTTCTTAAAATCGGCGCAAAGAGCGCGGACTTTTCTCAAGCCTTCGTGTAATAACCGCGTGTTGTCGGACTCGGCGCGAAGGGCGTCGGACTCCTTGGGCGAAAGCTCGAACACAACAAAGCGCAACTCGTCAATGAATGCGAGAGTTTTCTCGCGAATAAACCCGGCGGATTTGTCGCGCCCGGCTTGTTCGAGGCTGCCCGCCGTGCCGGAAAGCTGCGTTTTGCCCACGTTTGCAAGGGCGGATTTAAGCCCGTGGGTGTTTATTGTGTAAAGTTTGTATTCTTCGTCGCCCCACTCCTCGGTTTCAAGCAGCGAGTCAATGGCGATAATTGCGCGTTCCGCGTCGCGCAGGAAAGAATCCACCAACGCGCCGGAAAGGTCAACTTTTGCGGGAGCGGCGGCTTGTGCGGCTTCAATGACCTCCGGCGGCTGCTTGTCGCGAATTAAGGACATTAAATAGCCGTTCAGCCGCATCATGTCGATGGGTTTTGAAATAAAGCCGGCAAAACCGTTCGACATAAAAAGCTCGGCCTGCCCGATAATTGTATTTGCGGTAAGCGCAACAATCGGTTCTTCATAGCCGATTTCGCGCAATCGTTTTGCGGTTTCAATTCCGTCCAAATCGGGCATCATGTGGTCCATAAAAATGATGTCGTAAACTTTGCCCTCTTCTTTTATTTTGTGAATGGTTTCAAAGCCGCTCGAGGCGGTTTCAACGCTGAGGCCGTAAGGCATCATAAGCCCCTTTGCAACAAACAGGTTACTTTCCACGTCGTCAACAATAAGCACCTTGCCGTACGGCATATGCTCGTGATTGAAGGTGTGACGCTTGTGAAACGAGCGTTGCGAGAGCTTGAAGTTTTGCAAATTTTCAACAATTTCGGGGCCGAGCGTTTGTTTTCCGCCGGCTTTTTGCGGCAAACGAACATAAAATGTTGAACCGACGCCAACTTCCGATTCCGCCGAAATTTCGCCGCTCATCATTTCAATCATGCGGTTTGTGATATTCATGCCCAAGCCGGTGCCTTCAATCATGCGATTTTCCGACTCGTTAAAACGCACGTATTCGCGCTCGAAAAGCGAAGCAATTTGGTCTTGCGTCATGCCTTGGCCGGTATCTTGCAGCTTGATTACAAGAGTCAGCTTGTCGTCGGATGCATTTTCCACGGAAAACGACAGGGTTACATCGCCTTCCCGCGTGTATTTGAAGGCGTTTGACAGCAAATTATTTAAAACCTGCTTGATGCGAAGCTCGTCGCCGACCAAAATTTGCGGGATGTTCTCCTCAACCAACAGGCTGAAGTTAATGGGCTTGCTTCCGATGTACATAAGGTTCAGTTGAACCGTGTCAAAAATAATGCTTGCGATTTCGTACGGGGTGCTGACAATTTTCATTTTGCCGGCTTCGACTTTTGACAAGTCCAAAATATCGTTGATGATGCCGAGCAAAATTTGCGACGACGACCGTATTTGCAAAAACGCTTCTTCTGTTTCGGGCAGATGTTCCCTGCCGTGCAGATGTATGTCCGCAATGCCCATAATTGAGTTGAGAGGCGTACGAATTTCGTGCGACATACGAGCAAGAAACTGGCTTTTTGCCCGTGATTCCTCTTCGGCAAGTTCTTTGCGCTTGAGGTCGGCCTGCAAAGCGTGTCTTTCGCGCAGGTCGTTCATAAAGTGTGCAATTACCGGCTTACCCAAGTAATTGAGATGTATCATGGTAACTTCGCAGGGGATAATTTCGTCGGTGGCAACGGATTTGTGTTCATATTCGAAGCACGTCGGCGCACTTATGCCAATCCAGTCGAGAGTTTTCGGCAATTTGTCCGTCGGAAAAATTTCGCGATAACGCAAAAGCGCGTCAACTTTGTTTGCAAACCCGAAAAGCTCAACTGCGGACTGGTTGCAGTCGATTGCGGTGAGGTCTTCGCGAACGAGGAAGCAGGCAAGGGGAGTGCGGTCAAGCATAAGTTGGCTGCGCCTGTTGGCCTCGCGTGACGCCTCGAGTGCTTTTTCAAGGCGCGTCACGTCGAAGAAAAACACCATAACTTGCGGCACAAAATCGCGCAAAACCCGTACAAGAAATATTTCACAAGGCAGACTTTTTTTGTCGGGGCGTGTATACGTCCATTCGTAACGGGAAGAGCCTTGTTCCAGGGCATGTTGAAGATAAGTCGTCTGAACATGGGGATGATTGTCCTTGTCGCACAACTGCTCCTCTTTAGCGTACGAAAGGAATGAATTTTTGTCGGCAAACCCAAACATTTCATAGACACGTTGGTTGCAGTCAACAAGTTGGTGAAGCTCATCCCATATTTCCATACCGATGGGGGAATTGTCCATGTATATTTGCGCCATTTCGTTGGCTTCGCGGGCGCGTTCCTCGGCGGCGTAAATATCTGTGAGGTCGCGCGAATATCCGATAATAACGGGTTCGCCTTCGTGTTCCGCTCGCAAAAAAGACGCCTCGGTTTGCATAAGCGAGCCGTCAATTTTTTGACGCACAAATTCATTCTTGGCATAACCCGTTTCGAGGGCTTCATTCATGTACTCGCGAATTAACTTTTTCGACGAACGTCCGTTAGGCTGAATCGGCGGCATGAGACGCATAAAATGCTCGAGATAGTCCGATTTTTCCGCAAACCCGAACATTTTTACCGCTTCAAGGTTACAGTCAACAATGTTGGCATTTACATCAAAAAAAGATATTGCCATCGGCGCGGAATCGAGCATTAACCTGCCGCGCGCGTCGTCAAGATTAAGCTCTTCCGCGTGTACTATTGTTATCCCGTCCTTTAATGCTTTGGGGCGCATTTTTAAAATAATTTTTTCGTCGGAGTCTCCTCTTTCGCTTATGTAAACAAACTCGTCGGTTAATTCCGTGAGATGATGTTTCAGCTCATCGCCTCGGAAATATGCCAACGCACCGGTTCGCGAAGGCGCACCGACCAACCCCACCAAAAGCGCATTGCAATCAAGCGGCTCGTTTTCCGCGTCGAAGCAAATGCACGCTACCGGAATGCTGTTGAAAAGCTCACGATAAGTGACGCCCAGTTCGTTAATGGTCATAATAATCCCAACCTTTTAACTTCGATTCCGTGAATATAAAAAGGCACAGACGCGCCTTGCAAATTTGTTGTGATTCGTGCGGTTTTCCACTGCGTAACCTCCGCGAAGGTCAGCATGTGAATGAGGGTGAAGTTTCCGCCGACTTCGATTGATTCGCCGGCTCGCCACGAAAACCCGGGTATGGCCTGCAATGTGATTTTCGCGCCGCGCATTGCATTTCCCACGGTTCGCCCGGTTACGGTAATTTGATACTTGTTGCCCTTAACCAACCCCAACGCGCCCAAGTTTACGTCAACGCCGTCGAAATCGCGACCGCGCTCGCTCAAATAAAGTTGCTTCCTGCCGTCTTTTTGCAAAATTTTTATGCCGGGGCTGCCCGATTGTACGAGTACGTTTGTTGCAAACCCTCCCGGGTTTGCGTCGCCGGCAACCAACTCTTCGTCGATTTCAAAGGAGTAAACTGTTTTGCGGGGGTCTTCGGTAAAATTGTTTATTTTTTCGCTGTGCGAAATCAGGATGCTGTCGATATTGAAGTTCATTACGGGGTCGGTTGCGCCCCACCGCGTTGTTTGCACCATCAGCAGGCTTTGCAGGTCATCTTCGCCCAAAATATGATTCAGCGAGAATAACGCCCTCGGCGAAACCTGCATTGTAAGCTGACATTCCTCGTCTTTTCGCGAATCGGTTTGCTCCGCGATAAGCGCGACGCCCCAACTTCCCGGCGATGTTTCGCGCGGGATGCGACCCGTTACGGTTATTCTGTCGCCCGGTTGCAAGCCCGACAACTCCTTGAGGTTTATGCCCAAGCCGGAAACGCGCTCGGGACGGTCTTTGACCAAAATTGTTCGCACGTCGTCAACGACGCTTACTTTCAGGGTTGGCGGATTATCGCCCGCGGGAACAATCAGGTTCGACGAGTTTAAATCGAGCGTATTAAGCTCGTGCTGTAAATCGAAAAGAACTTCCATTTGCACCCCCCGGGGATGTGTTGACGTCGCCCCTAGCGTTTTCCGGCCATAATTGCCGACTGAACATCTTTAAAGGTTGTATGCATTTGCTCAAAAACACCTGCGATTTTCGGGTCGAAGCGTTTACCGGAATCCTTCATTATAATATCGACCGCTTTTTCGTGAGAATATGCCGGCTTGTACGGCCGCGCGGATACAAGCGCGTCATAAACGTCAGCAATTGCCATTATACGACCTTCAATAGGAATTTCAACCCCTGCCAAACCTTCGGGGTAGCCCGTACCGTCCCAACTTTCATGGTGGTACACTGCAAATGCCCGTGCATGGCGCAAAAATTCGTCGTCGGCGCCAACGGCGGTGCGCTTAATTACGCGGTCGATAATTTTCGCGCCGTTTGCAGCGTGGTCTTTTATATGGATAAACTCTTCGTCGGTAAGCCGGTCGGGCTTGTTTAAAATTATATCGGAAACGGAGATTTTGCCGATATCGTGCAAGGTAGCACTCAGAGACATCAGCTCCAAGTCCCAATCTTTAATTTCTTCGTCGTAAACTTTTTGCTTTTGCATTTCGCCCACAAGCACTTTTACATATTCCGACGTGCGCTCGATATGCCCGCCCGTTCCGGAATCGCGGCTTTCAACGAGGTCTGCCAAAACGGAAATCAGGATTTGATGGCTGCGTGCAAGTTTTTCCGTTTGCTCGCGCACAAGCATGTTTACGTCGATGTGCAGTTTTACGCGATTTAACAGCACCGGCGTGGAAAACGGTTTTGTTATAAAGTCAACAACGCCCTGCTCGAAACCGCGAACCTCGTATTCCGAACCGCGATTTCCCGTTAAAAAGATGACGGGAATTTTTGCGTATTCCTTGTCGGCGCGAAGAAGCTCCAACACTTGAAAGCCGTCCATTTCGGGCATTTCGATGTCAAGAAGAATCAGGTGCGGCTTGATTTTTTTAAGTATAACAAAAAGACGCGCCCCTGAGGGGATTGTCATAACGTCATAAATATCCTCCAAGGACTCCTCGGCCATTGAAAGGTTTGTATCGTTATCGTCAACAACAAAAACGGTTTTTCTCATTGCGTAACCCCCGCTGTGTTTACGGCATTTAAAGCCTGTGTTTTATTTTATGTTCGAGGATATCTAAAATCAGTTGGTCTTTTCTGTCTTCCATGCCCTTGAAATCGAAATTAAACCCTTGGTCGTAGTGGTACGAGCGGGTTGTTGTGTTGGATTGGTTTCGAACCAAGGTTGCGGGAATCATGTACATATTATTTTTGAGCGTAAATTCGAGGGTAAATACTGTGCCGAGAGGCTCGGTAAGCGCGTAGTCGGAAAAAACCCGAACCCCGCTTTTGCTTACGTCGTCGATAAGCGCGTCGCAAATCCAACCGCCGGCATACAGCATACTCGGGTCGTCGATAAATGTGTGCAGGGTTATTTTCATTTTTATTTGAATGCGAAAATCAATGCGTTGTTTTGTTTCTTTAAGCGGCGTAACTACTTTAAGCTCAATGGCTTCGTGAATTGCGTCGCGCTTGCTGCTTACGCCCAAAAGCTGCGATTTAAAATCCCAATCGCTTCCGTTGTGGAAAAAATTAGTGGCAGGTTCCGTGTCGATATAATAATCGACGTTTCGTGCGATTTCCGGACAAAATATTTTATAGGTAATATGGTCGATATTTCCTTCGAAAGTACCTTCAATTGTTGTGTTTTCATCAAAAGTAAAATTGAGCTTTGTTCCGCGCGGAACTTGGTGAATATACATTTGATTTCCTCCCGATTGCATGGGTCGGCAACATTATTGCGGTTTGCCGAAACGTGCGTAAAATTTGCGTATATGCATTGTGGTGCGCGACCGGTCGTTTTTCGGGTGTTTTTCCCGAAAACGACAATGAGCGCACCGTTCACAATGCATAGCAAATTTTACGTACCGAAGCGCAAACCGCTATATGACCGACCTCAGGTAACATGTAAGGGTATTTTACATAAAATTTGCGGGAAGAGCAAGGCGACTACGAAAACGAAAATTGCGATATTTGCTGCGCGACAAATGCACGAACAGCAAAGCAGCAGGGCTTCGCCCCGCACCCCACGAACTTTTTGAAAAAAGTTCGACAAAAACTTTATAAAAAAATCGCGCTTTGCGCGATTTTTAATTTTTGCCCCGCTTTTGAAGGGCGCAGTGAGCTTCGGCCAATATCAGGCTTGCGACGTCAATCGAAAATATATTCGAAAGTGCTTGACATCAAAATATTATTCGATTATATTGAGGTCAAGCGGAAAGGCGACACGCCTTGATGCTGAAATACACATAAGGAACAATGCTCGCTTTCCTGCACCATGTATACAACCGCGCGAAGGTGCTTGGGGCAAAGTTCCGATTCGGACGTCCGAATTTTCTTTCATTGCTCAAAAACAAAAAAATAAGCCGCGACAGGCAGAATCGCTCCGGAGGGCCGTATCCGGGATTCTGTTTGTCGTGGTTTTTTTTGTTGCACGGGAAAATTCCCCGGCAATGTCGGGCGTTTTTTGCCCGAACCCGTCGAGGGAATGTTCGGCAAACTGTATATTGGCGTTTGTTATGATGCCGGGAGTGCTTGCGGTGTTTCCGCCGAATGCGTCGGTTACGGTTTATGCCGGCGGTGGTGCAGCCAGCGGTAGTGCCATGCGGACATGTTACGAGAGAATGGGTACGTTGGATGTTTTGCGCTTTCTGTCGAATTTTGTTAAAATCTCAATCGAAACGGTTTTTCGTAAGGGGTCGGTTCATGCAATCTAATCTTTTCATCTTTGTATGGAAGGAGGTGAGAGCATGGATATAATTTTTTCTATTGTTGAAACAGCGGCGAAAATTATCTTTAAGGTAGTTTTCACGGCACTTGTGAAATATGTAGTGTCGCGCATAACAAAAGGA
>WQVC01000094.1 GCA_009781765.1 Defluviitaleaceae bacterium
ACTGATGGAGTCGTTCCTCGTGACCGCGACCATGGTACACAAGTAGCCGGAGTTATAGGGGCGACTGCAAATAATGGTATTGGTATAGCAGGCGTATTGTGGGACGTGGATTTATACGGTGCGAATATACGCACCGCCGCCGGTGCTCACGCTAATACTAATCCGATATTCTCGCTTTTCTCAGATAAGCGCGCCTTAGCATGGTCATTTTCGCGAGGTGCAAACATTGTTAATATAAGCAGAGGCAGAACCACTCTTTTCGGAGGGCAACCCTATACATTTTCATCCCCCGACCAAATACCCTTTTTGGTTGAAGAAGGGTTAGCATGGGGAACATTTTTGCAACAATACTATAATGCGGGGATTGATTTTTTAATAACAATTGCGGCGGGCAACGACTCAAGAGATGGTCACAGAGTATGCGCCGCAAATAATGGTTGGCTTAACTTCATTCCCGAGTCCTTCCCTGATGTTATTGACCGTATAATTATTGTGGGTGCAATAGAAATGACAACAAGCCACGAACTTCGTCGTGTGTATGGAACAAGAGGTGACACAAGAGATTCTTCTGTACCTACATCTGCTCCCAGAGATAATCCCGACTCTTATCGCATTTGGGTTGCAAGTAACTTGGGAAATCGGGTAGAGATACTTGCACCGGGAGTAGATATTCTTACTACGCGCGTGAGCGTAAGTGGCAACCTTCAAATACATGACTTTGTCATACAAAACGGCACTTCCTTTGCCGCGCCTCATGTTGCCGGCGTTGCGGGTATGGTTTGGAGCGTAAACCCGGGGCTTACCGGCGCAGAAGTAAAAGACATCATAATTCAATCCGCCGCCGATTTTATGAACTTGACATATGACGGCGCAATACATTACAGCGCAGATACAAACATCAGAAGCTCTTATCCCGTTTTGAACGCATATTATGCAGTGCGCAGTGCTTTGGATGCCGGCGGCACAGTTACGCAACCCGACCGACATATTGCTGTATTCGGACGTGCCGTACACAGGCTGCCGTACCCGTATCCGCATGTAGGATTTCGTAATTTCGGCATAGGAAATGTAGCGGTAAGTGTTTATTATGCTGACACAGGCGAGCGTGTCGACATTGGTGTTGAGTATCTTGTTACTCAAGCGCAAGTGCCGCATTTGGCTTCCGATAATATAGGGCAATTTTTTGTACTGTTGGAACCGGGAAGATACGAACTTCGCTTTCACAGAGCAGGTTACGCGGTGGAATCCATTCCGCTTAATGTCGGCAGTCACCCCATTGAAATAAGGGACGCATTATTCATCCTCCCTCATCCCCCGAATCCGTCCGTAGTTTTGATGGATGACGACAATGAATACGGCAATCTCATCGCTGCGCCCTATCCCGATAATCCTTTCAGGCTCGGAGTCGGGGTGCGGAGCTTGGCAGAGGCAACAGGCTTCACCGTGGATTGGAATGACATCACACAAGAAATCCGCATATACGGTGATAACAGGGTTGTTATTTTATGGGCAGACAGCGAATACTATCAAGTTTGGACACCCTCTTCCGGAGCGTACAGCCCTCTCAGGCCGTTGAACGCAACACCCTTTACGCACAACGGGCGCGTACACTTGCAGCTTGAAAGCATACGAACGATTTTGCAGCTCAATAATTGGACGTGGGACTTCGGATATAGTACAGAAGGCGGGCATTATATATTTAACTTTGCCGGTTAGGGGGCGTTTTTCATGCGAAAAGAATCGACATTAACACTTGCTGTAATCATCTTGTGTTTATGCGTCGGAGTGATAGGGCTTGCGGGATGTGATGAATATGCACCTGTACCGAAATATGTTGTTGCAAACTCGGCATGTTCCTCGGAGGTTGCGACACACACGCCGAATCCTCCCGATATTCTTGAATACGAGGAAGAGCCTGCTACTCCCTCCCCCACCGAGCCGTCATTTGAGGTTATGTATGAAATTGAAGTGCTGAGACGCCCCCGCGATTATGACGCACCGCGAGGAAGGTTTCTCTTCTCCGATGAACCGATAAATCCGGACGAGATTGATTGGGGACGGGGAGGACCTCGGGAACATCCCTTCTTTCCCGCCGGTACCATTGTTGCGTTTATGCCCGGGAGCGGCGAAATCCTGCTGATGATTCAGCTTGAATCAAGATTGTGGTGTAACAGTTCCGGAAACATGGCTTCTTCGAGTATAGAAAGATTTGAGTATGAAGTGAGATTACCGGAAGTGTTGTTCGGATTAGACCACGACATTCGACTGATGCCTTCTTATTACGAGAGCATCCGAGTGGGTATTTTACTCACTGCGCCGGAGGTTGATTCCCAAGAGTATTCTCCGTTACCGACGCACTTGCGTTTTGAAATCGGAAATACTCTCTATCTTCACAACGGAGCGCAGAAAGAGCTTGAAACCGCTCCGTTCATTAACGAAGAAACAGGGCATGTAATGCTTCCGGTAATTACAGTAACAGAGGCATTAGGCTATTTTTCCGATATAGTGCATGTTTTCGGTTACAGGTATTACGTATTGTACGGATACAGGCATTTTGCGATAGCCTTTAACAAAACAGGGGACTGGTGGTTTCATATACGCTATATTGACCGGCCGCAGTATAGTCCGGACAATATAATAACGGTAAACGATTGCCTTTTTGCCGCTGTGCAGGGTGTCGCGTTAATTAGCCCCCAACACGAATACATCCGCCGCGACGGCAACTTTATTGACGTATGGGCGTCGCGGGAGGATGCCGCTGTTTGGCTTGAGGCTCAAAATTAGCCTCCGCATCACGACTCATACGCCTCGACATCACCCCGACCGGATTATATAATTCGTTCGGGGTTATGTTTTTATGAAGAAAACAGTTATTGCTGTTGCATTGTGTTTAAGTGTCGGGACGATAGGGCTTGCAGGATGCAACGAATATGCACCTGTACCGGAATATGTTGTCGCAGACGTGACATACGCCCCTGAAATTGCAACAATCACGCCGAAGCCGCCGGATTTATGGTGAGATGGGACGAGGGTAATCAAAGCGTTACATTTGAAAGTGTAGGACGTGACACCATAATCATTTGGGTTGGAGCTAACTACTTGCATCAGGTCTCGCCTTCAGGCGAGATATTGGTTGTTCCGTTTGTTTACGCAAGCGCGGGGGTACTCAGTGTTGGAGGCAGAGTATATCTGTACGCACGGCAATTAGCAGTAGCTTTGGATATGCAGTTTGAAGAGAGAACTCTTCCGCCTGTTCCTCCGGGAACAAGGGTGCATAGGCGACTTTATTTTGAGGACCGGTGAGCAATTTTAAGGCAGGAGGTTTAAGCATGTGCAAAAAAATAATGTTTATGTTTGCTGTATTTATGTTGTATATCAGTATCGTCGTGTCCGTTTATGCCGATGAATTATCAACAGGCTCATATTTTGAGGTTGCCTATGAAATTACCATAGACCCGAGTTTGCGGCATGTTACATCCGCTATGGGGTCGATTGCCGTAACTCCCGCATCATCGCCTCCTTCTGAAGGCAGGTATATTTTTTCACATCAACCGGTAAAGACAGCACCATTTTTCAATATGTATAGCGACAGAATGGTATTTCGTTCGCAAATGATTTCTGCCCGTTACATTGAAGATGCCTTTCGTGAGGTGCGTTATTTTCCTGCCGGCACAACTGTTGCGTTTGAATCATTCGGTGAGGATAGTCAATCAGATATTTATTTGTTTCGGTTTTGGGTGTGTTCTTTCAGTGATATGCATCTGTTTGAGGTTATAACTCCGTTTAAGTATGAAATAGTTCTTACAGAGGATATGGCTGACACGGGCGGTATGATAATTAACACTGCGGATTCTTTCGGTTGGTTTTTTATTCCGGTTGCTGTATATGTGCCGGAAATACCGACAACATCTCACGCGCCTCACGTAATCAGATTTACAATCGGAAGCAACGCCCACACCATCAACGGTATCCCCCACACAAACGATGTCGCACCTTTTATCGACTTCGATTACAACCGTACCATGATACCGGTTCGCGCAGTATCGGAAGCACTCGGCGCGGAAACAGACTGGATTGCTCAAACAGGCTCAGTGCAAATTACAACCGGCTCGGGGACGCACCAATTAACCGTCGGAACGCCCCTTCCCGACGGAATGGGAGTTCCCGCAAGCCTTCAAGGGCGCGTTTTCGTTCCGATTCGCTATGTCGCGGAGGTGCTTGGTGCGACGGTGCGTTGGGATGAGGAAAATTCAGCGGTATATATTTATCAGTAGAGCAATTTGATTTTGCGTTGTCCGAAAACGAGGCGGGGAATAGGGGCTTCAGCCAATTTCCCGACGAAGTTTGAGGCTACGCAAAACCAAATTGCTATATTAGACACGCCCTAAAATAAAAAATCGCGCTTTCGCGCGATTTTTTGTTGCGTCGCAGTTTCCGTACCGATGCAAAAACTACCGCATTACTTCTCCACAACCTTAACAGAACCCGCGCCTAACAGAGCCTCCATTGCTTCCGAAAGCGCGTCGCAAGGCGTCACCCAAAACGAGCTGTTCGCCAAAAACTTCTTGCCGAGTGCTTCGTTATAAATCATAACCTGCGTATCGCCGGGAAACGCGGCTAAAACGTCGGTTATGCTTTTAAGCGACACGTCGGCGTTTTTCGGCACTTTCAGCCAGAAGGTAACTCGCGGAGATGCACCGCTGCCGGACGCACTTCCCGGCGAGGATACGGAATGCGGCTTCGGGGGAACGCCCTCGCCGCCGCGATTTGCACCCGGAGTTGCGTAGGCATAATCCGGCTTCGAGGGAATGCCTCCCTCCCCCACTCTTGCTCCCGGCGACGCGGAGGTACTATACGGCTTCGAGGGAACGCCTTCGCCGCCGTGACTTGCCCCCGGCGTTTGCCGTGCGCCTTGCGCACCCCCCGGAGTCCGTCCTGCGCCGTGCGCAGGGATTTCGTCATAGAATAAAAACTCCTGCGCAATCAGCTTCGTTGCCTCGTCCTCGCGGGCGGAAACCCTCCCTTGAATCACAAGCACAGTATCTTCCGCAAGGCGCGAACCGTATTTCTCGTAAATTTTTGCGAAAACAATTACCTCAACCGGCCCGAACATGTCCTCAACCGTAAGAAAGCAAAACGGCTTGTTTTCCGCCTTGGTGTATTTTACCGACTTCGCGGTGATTATTCCGCCGAATTTCACAACCGCACCGTCGGAAACATGTCCTTCGCCGCGCCCTGCCGCCGCCGTAAAGTCGTCTGCGTCCTCGGCGTCGCCGAAATCCAAACTTCGCACATTAACATGCGGGCGCAACGCTTCTTCGTACTCCGCGAGCGGATGCCCGCTTACATACACGCCCAGCAGCGTTTTTTCGTCAAACAGCCGCAATCGCGCGGGAAATTCGCCCATTTGCGGCAACTCGTCGCCGACTGCGATTTCTTGCGGCTCGGGGTCGGTGTCGAAAAGCGAAAGCTGCCCGGAAAGCGTAGATTTTTTTTGCTGCGAAATGCCGTTTTGAATATTTGCAAACACCGCAATGTACTGCGAACGCTTTCCGCCGAGCGAATCAAACGCCCCCGCACGAATCAAACTTTCCAAGCAGCGTTTATTTACGTCTGCGTCGGAAAGCCGTTTTATAAAATCGCCCAAACCGGTGAATTTGCCGTTTTTTTCGCGCTCGTCAACGAGAGCGTCAACGGTTGCGCGCCCGACATTTTTAATGGAAGAAAGCCCGAAACGAATATTCTGCCCGGCAACGGAAAACGCCGCGAAGCCTTCGTTTACGTCCGGCGGAAGCAGAGTTATGCCCATTTTTTTGCACTCGTTGATGTACTGCGCAACTTTCGCGCTTGCGTCCATAACGCTTGTCATCATCGCCGCCATAAATTCGACGGGATGATACGCCTTCATGTACGCGGTTTGGTAGCCGATTGCCGCGTAACATGCCGCGTGCGATTTGTTAAACGCATACGCCGCAAAACTTTCCATGGCGTCCCAAATTTTCATTGCGGCGGCTTCGGGAACGCCGCTTTTCATGCAACCGGGAACGCCCTCGTCCTCCAAACCGAAAATAAAATTTCGGCGTTCTTCTTCCATAACATCGGCTTTTTTCTTGCTCATTGCGCGACGAATCAAGTCGCTTCGCCCCAAAGAATATCCCGCTAAATCCCGCACAATTTGCATAACCTGTTCCTGATAAACGATACAGCCGTACGTCGCCTCCAAAATCGGCTTGAGCGACGGATGCAAATATTTTACCTTTGCGGGATTTCGCTTGCCCTTGACGTACTGCGGAATAAAATCCATCGGGCCGGGGCGATAGAGTGAAATTCCCGCCGTCAAATCTTCGAGGGATTGCGGCTGAAGCTCGCGCATGAAGCTCGTCATGCCCGAGCTTTCCAATTGAAACACGCCGGCAGTTTTCCCCGCCGAAATCATGTCGTACACCTTGGGGTCGTCGTAGCCGTACCGCCAGTCATGCACGTCGATGTCGATGCCCTTGCCGCGCAAAACTTCCTCGGCGGCGATTCGCAACACCGTAAGCGTCCGCAACCCGAGAAAGTCCATTTTGAGAAGCCCCAGCTCCTCGCACGTTCCCATGGGAAATTGCGTGGTAACAACGCCGTCGTTCAGGTTGAGCGGAACGTATTCGCTAACAGGGCTGTCGCAGATTATAACGCCGGCCGCGTGGGTAGACGCATGACGCGGCAAGCCTTCGAGGCGCAAACTCATCTCGATTAACTTGCGGGTGTCGTCTTCGGTTTCGAACGCCTGTTTAAGCTCCGGGCTGATTTTCACAGCTTTTTCCAGAGTCATGCCCAAATCGCCGGGAATCATTTTTGCAACGCGGTCAACATCGGCGTAAGGCATTGCCAACGCCCGCCCGACGTCGCGAGTAACGGCGCGGGCTTTCATCGTTCCGAACGTGATAATTTGCGCGACATGGTCGTCGCCGTATTTTCGGATTACGTAATCGATAACTTCCTGCCGCCGCTCGTAGCAGAAGTCGATGTCGAAGTCGGGCATCGAAACCCGCTCCGGATTCAAAAATCGCTCGAAAAGCAGGTTATACGGAATCGGGTCAACGTCGGTTATGCGCAAAACATACGCAACGATGCTTCCCGCGCCCGAACCGCGCCCCGGCCCCACCATAACCTTGTTTTCCCGCGCAAACCGAATAAAATCCCACACAATCAGGAAATATTCAACGAAGCCCATGCTGCCGATAACATTCAGCTCAAAATTAAGTCGCTCATAAAGCGGCGCGAGGTCGTCATGTTTTTCCGCGTAGCGCGAAACAAGCCCCGCTTCGCACTGCTTTTTCAGATACTCAAACGCGCTTAACGCCTCCGGCACAACAAAAACCGGCAGCTTGTACTCGTTAAATTTGAACTCGACTTCGCATCGGTCGGCGATTTTTTGCGTGTTTTCCAAGGCCGTCGGCGCGTATGAAAACCGCGCGTACATTTCCTCCGGCGTTTTCAAATAAAATTCGTCGGTTGTCATGGACATGCGTTTTTCTTCCAGAACATTCGTTGCGGTTTGTATGCAAAGTAAAACGTCTTGCGCCTCGGCGTCGCTTTTATCTATGTAATGCACGTCGTTTGTGGCAACAAGCGGCAAGCCGGTTTCTTCCGACATTCGAACAAGCAGCCGATTCACCTGATTTTGCTCATCAATGCCGTTTTCCTGCAACTCCAGAAAAAAATTGCCTTCGCCGAAAATTTCGCTGTACATTTTGGCGCGTTCAACCCCGGCGTCGTATCCGCGCGAAAGCAACACGTTCGCAACAACGCCGCCCAAACATGCCGACAGCGCAATCAGCCCTTTTGAATACTTGCGCAAAATTTCAACATCCACGCGGGGTTTGTAATAAAATCCCTCGGTAAACCCGAGCGAAACCAACTTGACCAAATTATGATACCCCTCGTTATTTTCCGCCAGAAGCACCAGATGCTGATACGTTCCGTCGTCGCCGCGCTCTTTAACGTGCCGCGATGCCGGCGCGACGTAAACTTCACAGCCCAAAATCGGCTTAATGCCCGCTGCTTTCGCCTTTTTATAAAAATCAATCACGCCGTACATTACGCCGTGGTCGGTAATCGCAAGGGAGTTCATGCCCATATTTTTTGCCCGAGATGTAAGCTCGCTTATTTTTGCCGCTCCGTCCAAAAGGCTGTACTCCGTGTGAACGTGCAAATGTACGAACGGGTTCATGTGCGCCCTCCTGTGTTAGTGAGATTTTTTAAGTATAATACATTTGGGGCTTCGCCCCAAGCCCCACCCGCTTTTTGAAAAAAGCGGGGCAAAAACATAAAAATCGCGCGAAGCGCGATTTTAGGTTTTTTCGACGGATTTTTTTAATTTTTCCAAACCTAGTTGGTAGCTGAGCGGTTACCAAAAAAGGAGAACTTACATGTACGAAAAATTTTTGCACAACCCCGAAATCGAAAAAATTCACGGTGCAATCAACGGGCTGTACGCGGATATTCTTTTGGGGTGTCACGGGCGGCAACACGCGCTTACGGTTGTTGAAACAACGGCGCAGGTTTTGGCGGAAACGGGACACGACGCGCAAACAATTGAACTCGGCAAAATTGCCGCGCTTTTGCACGACATCGGCGTTATTGCCGGGCGGCACAAACACGCGCAAAAAAGTGCCGCGCTCGCGAGGGTGTTTCTTGAGGATGAAAAAATGTGCGAACTTCGGAACATCGGTACACGCCGGCAGATTCCCTCGAAGCCGGGGGAGGTTTCCTGTGCAACAAAAAAGCCCGGAAACTCCTGTGAAACGGAAATTTCCGGGCATTTGGGCGAAATGCTGTTGCAGGCAATCGCAGACCATTCCGACGGCGAAAATATTTGCTCGGCAATCGGCGCGGCGGTGATTATCGGCGACAAAACCGACCTTTCGAAGCAACGAATTTTCCCCGACGTAACCGACCCGATTTACAAAAATCTGAGGGAACTCGAAGCGGTTGAGCTGGAAATCGCGCCGAAAATGTTAGTCGTGAATTTTATCGGCACAAAAAATTTCGACGAAGAACTTTTCATTCGCGATTATGTTCACGAATACAAAAAAGGTTACGACCTCACAAAAAAAGCCGCAAAATTTTTGGGCATGGAGTATGAGTTTCAAATCAAACGTCTGCCAACAGCTCCATAATTTTTGCTTTCGGCAACGAACCGGCGTGTTGTTTCACAGGCTTGCCGTTTTTTACGACGACTAACAGCGGAATGCTCATTACTTCAAACGTCGAGGCAAGCTCCGATTCCTCGTCCACGTTTATTTTGCCCACTTTGATGCCGTCATTTTCGCGGGCAATTTCGTCCAGAATCGGTGCAACCTCCCTGCACGGCCCGCACCACGATGCCCAAAAATCCAACAGCACGGTTTTATCCGACTGCGCAACCTCCGCCTCGTAATTGCTTTTGGTTATTGTAACTGCGTTCATATTTACTCCTCCTCTGAATCAGGTTGCGTTTACCAACATGCTGCTGATATATCCCACTGTACCGGTTTCGGTTTGTACGCGAAGCCAGTACAGACCGTTCACATATGCATCCGGCAAATACTCGCCGGAAAAAACAAGCTGCGCATCGTCCCATAACATTTCAAGAATTATTTCCCCGTCGATGCCGGGTCCGCTTCGCAAGCGCGCACCTTCGCGACCGCGCTCGTTAAGCACGAAAACGTCGTTCGCCTCCCAATCGGGAGAAGCAGTCGGAACGTCAGCGGGGTCGTAGTAGTAATCGGTCGGAACGTCGTATTGATATTCGGCAGGCTCGGCGGCAACGGTTTCGCCGCCCGGCATGATTATCGCCGCAGGAGCGGAGTATTCGTGATAAAGCCCGAACGCCGACACCCACAGCGTTGCAACAACCGCAAGGGTCAGCATAAACCATGTTGAAAATTTTTTCGAACGAATAATCATTCCCCGGAAGCGCGTATGCTCTAAAATTGTGCGATTATGCTTCACCTTGTCGCACAATTGCAAATATTTTTCGGGAAACTCCGGCTCGTTATGATGCCGCACATATAAATATTCGTGCGGCGTTTCAACGAAAAAATAATTCCAGATGCGGAACGGCACACGGTAAAAAAACATCAACGCGCCGGGCGCAATTACATATTTTACAACCTGCCCCAGCAAAAATATTACAAGCCACGTCAAAAGCAAAATTATAACCGTGCGAATCAAAAAATGAATATGCAGCCAGTCGGCAAATAAAGTTCCGTACAACTCTCCCGCCGAATCAAATAAATTTTGAATAAACGACATCTCCATCACCTGCTGAAACGATAGCACAATTTCAATAAATATGATACGCTGAAAAAAAATTAAAATTTTTTTACGGGGTGATTTGTTTTGATATACATGCTTGCAGACGGTCAAAAATTACGTTCGAAACTCGGCATGACGTACAAAGTTGTTCGCTTTATTGCATCGGGCGGTCAGGGCGAAGTTTACGAAGTTGAAGACAAAAAGGGCGCGCGTTTCGCTTTGAAATGGTATTTTAAGCATTCCGCAACAAATTATCAGCAAAAGCTGATTGAGCGTTTAATTGAGCGCGGCTCGCCGGATTCGCGATTTCTTTGGCCGCTCGACATTATTATGCGCAACGACCTTTTCGGATATGTAATGCGCTTGCGTCCGCCTACGTATAAGGGCATTGTTGACCTTATGAAACGTCGCGCCGAACCCACTTTCGCCGCGCTTTGCATGGCGGGAATAAATTTATCCGACGGGTATCAGAGCTTGCATTCGCAGGGGCTTTGCTATCGCGATATTTCATTCGGAAACCTCTTTTTCGACCCCGTAAACGGCGACGTTTTAATTTGCGACAACGATAACGTAACCGTTAATCTCGACGGCGAAAGCACTACAAACGGTACGCCCCGTTTTATCGCGCCCGAAATTATCACCGGGAAAAAATTGCCGTCAACGGAAACCGATTTGTATTCCATGGCGGTGCTTTTGTTTTATATGTTCATGTTGCATCATCCGCTTGAAGGCGCGGTCGAGGCGAATATCAAGTGCTTCGACGCAAAGGCCATGGAAAAAATCTACGGCCACGACCCGATTTTCATTTGGGACCCGACAAACGAAAAAAACCGCCCTATTCCGGGTTATCAAAACAACGCAATAATTTTTTGGAGCATGTATCCGCCGTATTTGCGCGAGATGTTCACACGGGCGTTCACTAAGGGATTGCACAACGGCAACGAGCGCATCGTCGAAAAAGAGTGGAAGGACGCCTTCGCCACGCTGAAAAATTCCATTCTTTATTGCCAAAGCTGCGGCAAGGAAAATTTTTTCAAAAAGAAGCTCATTTGCTGGGCTTGCAAAGCGAACATCTCCCCTCCCCCGCGCCTGAATATCAAGGGGCAGCTTGTTATGCTTAACCACAACAGCTCAATTTTCGCGCATCACCTGCACGGCAATTTTGATTTCGAAACCGTTGCGGGCAAGCTGTCGAAGCATCCGACGCAACCGGGAAAATGGGGCTTGACAAACATGTCTGCCGACAACTGGACTTTCACCTCGCCCAAGGGCGACACCTCCGTTATCGAACCCGGAAAGAATGCTCCGCTTGTTGGCGGCGCGACGGTTAATTTCGGTCCGGCGGAAGGTGTTATTGAATAAAATATGTTGATAATTTTTTAAGGCGATAATTTTTTAAGACATTGAGGGTTTCGCCCTCAAACTCCCACCCGCTTTTTAAAAAAAGCGGGGCAAAAACGAATAAAAATCGCGCTGATGCGCGATTTTTTGTTGCATAGTGAGTCAAGTTGAAAACGGTCTTTCGCGCAAGCGCGAAAAGAACGGTTTCAATTTGACTCACCCCCGACACGAGTGCTTTTGCGCAAGTATAGCGAACGCCTTTGAGAACCGTGAAGGCGAGTCGGGAAATCGCGGGCTTCTGCGCGTTTTCCGACGAAACCTGAACGGATTTCTCAAGTGCG
>WQVC01000095.1 GCA_009781765.1 Defluviitaleaceae bacterium
CGGCTCAATCAAACTCCACAATTCATTCGATATATCATGCCGATGACAAGATTCGTTCATGGGAAAAACCTCTTCTCTGATTTTTCACATTATACCATTTAATTATTGTCGACACGCCCTAGGATGGCGGTCCGGCGGGGGGAGAAACTTTTTTTACAAAAAAGTTTCTCCCCCCGGACCCCCCTCTTCAAAAAATTTACCGGAAACCACGCTTTCGCGTGGTTTCTTGAAAACCGCGTTGGCTTTGCCGAGGCGATTTTTTTTGTATGTTTGGGGCGGAGTCCCAATGTCTTAAAGGAGGCATTATAATGAAACCACGCGGGGGATTTTCGTATCTTGAAGTAATCATCGCGATGGCGATTTTTTCGGTGCTTTTGATGGCGGTGTTGCCGCTTGTGATACAGTCGCGCCGAAATATGGCGTATGCACGAGAGGGCTATGATGCGCATCTCGCGGCGCAAAATATTATGCTTGCCGTGCGAAACGCCGGCGGAATTACGGCGATTTCCGGCTATGCCGAAAGTTACAGCGTGTGGATTTTCGGTGCGGGCGGAACAGCGGAGAGTTTTGTTGAGTCGTTGTGCGCCCCGGCTCTTGACGTGTCGCTCGGCGGCGACTTGGTGTTTTTCGGCAACATGCGAACGATTGTTGCTGTTGTTTGGCGCGAAATGCCCAACGGAGAAAAACACAAAGCCGGGCGAGCCGTCGGGTTTATGCCGTGAAATAACGAAATAAAAAACCTATCGGTAGCCAACCGGTTACTGGTAGGTTTTTTTATTGTACAGGAAACTGCTCCGGCCTCGAGGGAATGCGTGGCAAATTATATGTGTCCCCGGTGTTCAAAGCGTGCTTGGCGCGGTTTTTCATTTCTGCAAAAATATGCTAAAATATGTTGGGAGGGTTCAACATGATATACGAAGGCAAGCATCGCATAAATTACTACGATTTAAACTCGGCGGGACGAATAAAACTTTCCGCGCTTTTGCGCATGGTTCATATTGCGGCAGATGTTAATGCGAACGATTTGGGAATCGGGTTTAAGCGACTTTTCGAAAAGGGCATGAGTTTTGTGTTGAACCGCTTTGCAGTGGGAATAATTCGGATGCCGGCTTATGATGAAATCGTAACCCTGCGCACATGGGCTGATTCAACGGCGCGGGGAGCATTTTGGCGAAAAGGCGACATGCACGACGCAAACGGCGCAAAAATCATGGAATGGGCAAGTATGTGGATATTATTTGACATCTCCGAGCGGAAAATATTAAAACCCGGCGTATTGTCAACGGAAATAGCGTCACACGGCGATTTCGGAGTAAAAATCGTGCCGGAGAAAATCGTTTTGCCGCAAGCGGAAGCACAAACCGCACGTATCGTTCACACCGTGCGCTACGCCGATGTTGACACAAACATGCACATGAACAACAGCATTTACGGCGACGTAATTGAAAATGCTGTGTACAGCGTCGTCGCGACGCCGGAGTGTGAGAAAAGTTCCGTTCCGCATCTGCCGCCACTCGACCGGATGCCCGACCGGCGCGAGGTTCAAATAAATTATCTGGCTGAAACCCGCTTGGGCGAAACTATTGAAATAACAACGCATCGCGAAAATAACACTATCACCGTAGCAGGAAAAGCGTCGCAAAAAGTATCGTTTGCGGCACAAGTCAAATTGCTGTAAATAAAGGATGTTGTCTGATGCAGGTTGCCGTTTTGATTCCGTGCTACAATGAGAAGCAGACAGTCGCCAAGGTTGTGTCGGATTTTAAATCGGCGTTGCCGAACGCGGATATTTATGTGTACGACAACAACTCTACCGACGGAACGTTTGAAGCGGCGGAAGCGGCGGGCGCAATCGTGCGCCGCGAGTATCGGCAGGGCAAGGGCAATGTTGTACGCACGATGTTTCGTGATATTGCGGCGGATTGCTATCTTCTTGTTGACGGCGACGACACGTATCCGGCAAAACACGCGCCTGATATGTGTAAACTTGTGCTTGAAAAAGGCTGCGACATGGTTGTGGGGGACAGGCTTTCAACCACGTATTTTACGCAAAACAAGCGGCCGTTTCATAATTTCGGAAACCGGCTTGTGCGCAAGTTAATCAATGTGATGTTTCGAAGCAACATAGACGATATAATGTCAGGATATCGAGCCTTTAGCCGATTATTTGTAAAATCGTATCCGGTAACGTCGGAAGGGTTTGAAATCGAAACAGACATGACGGTTTTCGCCCTTGATAAAAATATGTTGGTCGAATCCCTCCCGATAGATTATCAAGACCGCCCCGAGGGCAGCTTTTCAAAACTGAACACCTTTTCCGACGGCACAAAAGTATTGCGAACGATTTTTCGCCTGTATAAAAACTATCGCCCGATGAGATTTTTCGGGTTTTTATCATTTGTGTCCGTTGCCTTGGGAACGGTTTTTTTTGTGCCTGTTTTGATTGAATTTATTCAAACCGGATACGTCGCGCGTTTTCCGACGCTTTTTGTGGCGTTATTTGTGATTCTTGCGGGGGTTATGCTGTTTGCCTGCGGGCTGATTTTGGATAATGTTTCGTCAACAAACCGCCGAATGTTTGAACTGCATTTCATTCGCATTAAAGATAAAGGGGGTGCGGAATGAGACGCTTAATCATTTCGGCAATTTTTGCATTTTTGAGTTGGTTTGCATTTTTTTCGAACCCGGGCTCATTTTTTGTGCCTGTTAATCACTTCGGCGGCGCGGTTTTTCTTGTTGCCGTTTTTTTGCTGTATTACAAGCAGAATTTTTTCCCTGTTCGAAAACCGGAGCTTGTTTTTACCGCGCTGCTCAGTATGTTTTGGTTTATCGGCGTTACGTTTACCCTGTACGATTCCTTCAAACTTCTTACTGCGTCGCCGATTAACGCAGTGTATTCCGCTATAATTTTGGCGGGATATTTGCCGTTTTTTTATGCGGCGACATGTTTTCTTACGGAAAAAATTCTTGCGTACAAGCCTGAATCGAAAATAAAATCGGAAGAGGGGAGGCGATTTAATAACTTCCTCACGCCGTTTTTATTTTTTTTGCTTGCATGGTTGCCGTATTTTTTTATATACTTCCCCGGCACGTTTATAAATGACAGTGTGCGCCAACTTTCGCAATTTGAAGGCGTTGACCCCTTTACGAATCATCATCCCATTATCTCGACATTTTTTATGGGCGCACTTTTTCGCGCCGGAGATTTTTTCGGCGGCGTGAATGCCGGGCTTGCGACGATTACAATCGTGCATAACCTTATGATGGCGGCGGCGTTTTCTCTCGCGCTGTGTTATTTGAAAAAATGGGGCATTGCATATAACGTACGTATGGTTATAATGGTGTTTTTTGCGGTATTTCCGGTGTTTGGCATATGGGCGCAAACTATTTTGAAGGATACTCATTCCGCCGCTGTTGTGTTGGTTTTTGTTCTGTTGTACATTGATGTGATTCGCGATTACTCGCGTAAACGACTGGTTTTGTGTATCACTGCGGCGATAATCGCGTCGCTTCTGCGCAACGAAATCGTTTACGTCGTAACCCCGGCGATTTTGGCTTTGGCGATTCTTCCGGCGTCGCGCAAACGGCGAATTGTTATGCTTGCGGCGGGCGTTGCGGTATTTTTCGCCGTGCGTGTGATTGTTGGCGGAGCAATGGCAATTACCGATGCGGAAGCGGGTTCGGTACGGGAGGCATTGTCCGTTCCGTTTCAGCAAACCGCGCGGTTCATGCGCTATCACGAAATAACCGACGAAGAACGCGCCGTAATTGCGGCAACATTTCACGATTACTATCTGCTCGGCGAAGTGTATCACCCGCGAATTTCCGACCCCGTGAAAAATCGTTTCATCGAAGGCGCAGACTTGGGTGCATACTTTCGAACATGGGCGGCGATGGGTTTGCGCGCTCCGCTTACGTACTTTGAAGCGGCGGTGGCGGTTTCGTTCAGCTATGTTGTACCGTTCGGGCCGGATTGGCATATTGTGTGGGTGGATTCCAGCCACGACGCAATCCCGGACTTCGACCGCGGCGAAATTTATTACATGTTTTCAACTCCCGCGATGCGTTTCGCGCCGGCGCGTTTGTTGGAATTTGCCGAGCGCGTACCTGTTTTGGGATTCTTCTTCCACACCGGCAATTACACATGGGGCATGGCATTTTTGGTTTTGCTTCTTATTAAATCCCGTGCGCGCCAAGTGCGCGGTGAACACCGGGGACACATGTCGGAGGCAACGCATTCCCTCGAAGCCGGAAATTTTGCGTTACTTTATTTTTTGCCCGCTTTGATGATAATTTTGGCATGTATGGCGTCGCCCGTGCATGGTTTTTGGCGATATTATCTGCCGATTATGTTTATGTTTCCCGTGCTTGCGGCGGTTACGCTTGGTAAATGCCCGCATGAAAAGTCGCTTGAGGCGAGTTCGGAAAGGTGAATGACAATGGTTGAAAATTACGCGGAAATCTTGTACGACAGCGAAATCCTGCACACGCCGCGCTTAACTCTGCGAAAATTTCGCAAAGACGACGCCGAAGACCTTTTCGAATACGGCAGCGACGCGAAAACATTGGAATTTCTCGTATGGGAAGGGCTGAAAACCGTTGACGACGCAAAAGCGGCAATTATAAATTCTTATTGGGCGCGGCAAGGGTTTTTCGCGATACAACTCGGCGAAAAATGCATCGGTTGCATTGATTTACGCCTCGACCCCAAACACGAAAAAGCGTCCTTCGGGTATGTGCTGAACCGTGCATTTTGGGGCAAAGGCTACATGACCGAAGCCCTTTCCGCCTTGCTTGCGCTGTGCTTTGAGAAGCTCGAATTAAACCGCGTCGAGTCGCAGCATTACACGGGCAACGAAGGTTCCGGGCGTGTAATGGAAAAATGCAGAATGCGCCGCGAGGGACTAAGCCCGCAAAAAGAAAAAATTAAAGGCATTTTTCGCGATATCGTTCATTACGGCATCACGCGGGATATGTATTTCACATAAAATCAATCGGAGGAACACATGAAAAATATCAGAAATTTTTGCATAATCGCACACATAGACCACGGAAAGTCCACCCTTGCCGACCGCTTAATCGAGCTTGCGGGCGTTTTGACGCAACGCGAAATGCAGTCGCAAGTCTTGGATAACATGGACCTCGAACGCGAGCGCGGCATAACAATAAAAGCGCAATCCGTGCGGCTTGTTTACAACGCGCCGGAGGGCGGCGAGTACATTTTAAATTTAATCGACACACCCGGGCATGTGGATTTTACCTATGAAGTGTCGCGTTCGCTTGCGGCTTGTGAGGGCGCGATTCTTATCGTTGACGCGGCGCAGGGCATCGAAGCGCAAACTTTGGCGAATGTGTATCTCGCCTTGGACAATAACCTCGAAGTCGTGCCGGTTATTAACAAAATCGACCTCGTTTCCGCCGACCCGGAGCGCACAAAGGAAGAAATCGAAAGCGTAATCGGGCTTGATGCGTCGGACGCGCCGCTTATTTCCGCGAAAAACGCGCTGAACATTCAGCATGTTTTCGACAAGGTGATTTCGGCGATTCCCGCGCCCGTCGGCGACCCTAACGCGCCGCTCAAAGCACTTATTTTCGATTCGATTTTCGATGCGTATAAGGGCGTAATCGTGTTTATTCGCGTAATCGACGGGGTAATCAAAAAGGGAACACACGCATATTTTATGGCGACGGATAAGAAATTCGAAATAGTTGAAACCGGCTATTTCGGACCGGGGAAATTTATTCCGGCAGAATCGCTTTCCGCCGGCGAAGTCGGATACATCACCGCGTCAATAAAAAACGTACGTGACACTTCAATCGGCGACACCGTAACGGAAGTTTCGCGCAAGACTCCCGAGCCGTTTCCCGGATACAAAAAAGTTAATCCGATGGTTTATTGCGGCGTTTTCCCTTCCGACGGCGCGCGTTATACCGACCTTCGCGATTCTTTGGAAAAATTGCGTCTCAACGACGCTTCGTTGCAATTTGAGCCGGAAACGTCGGTGGCGTTGGGCTTTGGTTTTCGTTGCGGATTTTTGGGGCTTTTGCATCTCGAAATCATACAGGAACGCCTCGAACGCGAATATAATCTCGACCTCATCACAACCGCGCCGAGCGTAATTTACAAAGTTCATCAAACAAATGGCGAAATGATTGAGCTTTCAAATCCCGCCGACATGCCCGACCCGTCGCGCATTGATTTTATGGAAGAACCCATCGTTAAGGCCGAAGTAATGCTCCCCACAGATTACATCGGGCCGGTAATGGAGCTTTGCCAAGAACGGCGCGGCGTGTATATCGGCATGGAGTACATCGAAAATCGCGCGATTCTCCGCTACGAACTTCCCCTCAACGAAATCATTTACGACTTTTTTGACACGCTCAAATCGCGCAGTCGCGGCTACGCCTCTTTCGACTACGATTTAATCGGCTACACCCGTTCCGACCTCGTAAAGTTGGATATTCTTGTGCATCACGAGCCGGTTGATGCTTTGTCGTTCATCGTGTTCAAAAAAACCGCCGAAGAACGCGGGCGGCGCATGGCGGAAAAGCTCAAAAAGGAAATCCCCAAGCATCAATTTGAAATTCCGATTCAGGCGTGCATCGGCAGCAAAATTGTTGCTCGCGAAACAATCGGCGCGCTTCGCAAGGACGTGCTTTCAAAATGCTACGGTGGCGACATCACCCGCAAGAAAAAGCTGCTCGAAAAGCAAAAAGAGGGCAAAAAGCGTATGCGCAGCATAGGTTCTGTTGAAGTTCCGCAACAAGCGTTTATGAATGTTTTGAAGTTGGATGAAAGTTAAAAATTCGCCTTTGCGTATTATATATGAGGTGAGGACAGTGCAACGCACAGAGCTTGTGAAACGACTACGCAAGGGCGGTTACAGCGTAAAGCCCGGAGGAAAACACGGCAAAGCAATTCACCCGGACTGCCCCGAAAAAGCAATACCCGTACCTAATGGCAGTAAAATTAACGATTTTACTGCAAAGGGTATTTTAAAGGAAGCCGGTCTGCTCTAATCCCCCGCCCGCTAACAGAATCAGGAGGTTTTTTTATGAGATATGTATACCCTGCAATTTTTACGCCTTTGGAAGGCGGCTATGACGTATACTTCCCCGACATTCCGCATTGCCGTACCTGCGGAGATACGTTGCCGGAAGCGATGGACATGGCGGAGGATGCACTGTCTATGGTGTTGGCACATGCGGAGGACGGAAATTATTCTGTGCCGACTTCGTCTGAAACCCTTGACTGTGAAGCCCCTCAGTTTGTGAATCTTGTAAAGGCTGATACGGAATATTGGCGGCGCACAAATGACAATCGTGCCGTCCGGAAAAACTTAACCATTCCCGCGTGGCTCAATTATCAGGCAGAAGCCGCACACGTAAATTTTTCAAGTATTTTACAGGACGCGCTAAAAGCCTACTTGAAAATTGCATAATGTCGGTATGCAGAGAGCGCGTCCCGCTTCAAAATGAAAAACCCGCGACCGTGAAGGCGCGGGTTTTTCATTGCTCGCAATGCATCAGCGAAGAAAGTATCCGTCCGCATCGCGAAAATTTTTACTTGTAAAAATTTTGATACCGTCGATTATGCCCAATACCATCAAGATAAGCCCTGCCGGATAGAATATCAATTTCATTATGATGCCGACACCAATCATAAGTAACGGCCACGACAGAATAATGCCGACTGTAGTTACAATCGAAGCAATCAATATCATTACGCCCTGATTCGTATACCCGAGCATAAATTTGTGTACTCCGAGCCAACCGAGAAAAAGTGCGGCAAGTCCGCACGCCATCTTGCTTCTTCTTCCGACTCCGACTTGGGAGTAGTATTGCGAAGGCATCGGCGGGGGTGTATAGATCGGCGGAAACCCGGTCGGTGGCGCGGGGTGCGGTGAGTACCCCGGGGGCGGTGGTGCAACGGCCGGCGGACTCGTATTGTGTTCGTTCATGTTTCTTCCTCCTTAAATTTTTATCTTTGCTAAGGATGTTTAAGGCATACGCCCGCATCCGCTGCACAGTTCTGCGCCGATAGGAAATAATGTGTCGCAATAAGCGCATGTTTTTTGCACTGTTTGCGGCGGCGGCGAAGCAGGATACATTTGCGGTTGCGGCGGATGCGCGTATCCCTGTTGGGTGGGGTATGCCTGCGGATGCGCGTATCCCTGTTGGGGGTACGCCGCATATGCTTGCGGATGCACATATCCTTGCGGGGGGTACGCATAACCCGGATAATTCCCCTGCGGATAGTGCGCCGCCGCCGACAGGTTGCCGCGAATCACCGCTTCATCTGTTCCGCAAGCCGGGCAAAACCGGACGTCCGCCCCGAGTTTCGCACCGCACATGCAAGCTACTTCATGTTTCATTGCATCAATTTCCGCAATTCTGCTGCAAAAAGGTGCGATTTCGTTGATAGCCAACTTTCCCGATACATACATTGAGTAAATTTCCATGCCGATAAATTCAAACATTTTTTGTTTTTCGTCCTGAAGTGCGGAAACTTTATTGCTGTTCGAATTTGTTGCAAAGTCCTTTACTTTTGCAAAAAGGTCTGTCATATGTGTTTACCCCCTCTGCGCCGACTCAATGAGCGGCTTGTATTTCATTAAAAATGCGGTGTTTATTTCATCCAAATGTGCGGAAAGCCGGTCGCCGTATGCGGCTGAAAGCTCCGACTTTCGCAGGGAGAACTCGTCATAAATTTCGGAAATATCTCGCTCAAGAAGCACAATCAACCGCTTGTCGAAAATAAATTTGAGAATCATATCGTAGGCAACCCAAATCGCAACAATCACCGCTAAAGATGTAATCGCGCCCGTCACAGTGGTCGCCACAATTCTTCTCACCGTTCTCGCAATGCTCGTTGCGACGTTTCTCACTCCGGACGACCTGACAGCCGTAAAGCCAACTCGGGCGATTATGTCCGGGGTAAGCAGCTCTGACAGCCCGCCCTCAGCTTCATAGTCTGTTGCAGCATACGCATCATCTTCGTATGCATCACCTCCGTAGCTGAAAATAAGCGCGAAAGCAACAATGAGAACAACAGGAAGAAGTACCGCTCCCACAGGGGCAAGAAAAGTCCAAAATTGCCGCCTGCGATTTGTTTTTTTCACTACGCTGTCGGTGGTTTCAAAAATCCGCATTTGAATATCTTTTAACAAAGCCGGGTCGATGGCTGTATTTTCAGCTTTTGCGATAAAAGCCGAATTGTCGGATTCAGCCGTGTTGTAAATTTCTTTCGCGCGTACTCCTTCCTCCGTAAACAGATTTTTCATTTTTTTGTCATAGAGCCGGTATGTTTCGCATACTTCCTCGGTAAATTCCACAGAATACTTTTTCATATCAAAATTAAATCGCTGCTCAAGTCCGTAAAAATAATTTTGCAAACGGCTTTGAGATGTTAAGTCGGCAAAATTTGCTTTTACATTTCGCAATTCACCCACGTTTCTTAACAAAGTATCCGCAGCACTTGAAGAGTCCGCTTTGTAACGCTCAACCAGTCCTGTATTTGTGTTCAGCGCGGAATCTGCGATTTTCATAAATTTTTGTTGCAAACTCATCGAATCCCCTCCTCAAGTTGGGTTAATTTTGTTTCAAGCAGAGCAACGTTCCTTTGGTCTATGGCAGTTATTGTCCTGAACTTCAAAAATGCCTTGTCGATTTTGACCAACTCATCATCAAACAATTGCGTGATATTTTGAGTGAGTTTTGACTGCGTCTCTATTTTAATACGTTGTGCTTCTTGTTTAAATTTTTCTATTTGTAATTGAACATCTCTTTCCATAGCGGGTGAATGAATTGCCTTGAATAAATCTTTCGCCATCAAGCCAATGAAAACCATTCCTATAAAGGCAAGTGCCACTCCCAACACAGAAACTCCGGCCACCGCGACAATCGCTCCTCCTGCGATTGCAACAGTAGCGGCGGTTGAAGCGTGACGTTTCATGTCATACTTTCTTCGGGCTTCCCAAATTCCGTTAAAAAGTTCTTCCGAAGCCTCGTACAACGTCCTGTTTTGTATGCTCATTTCATTAACGACTGTACTGACGCGCTGAGTCATCACATTTTTGCTTGTCGCCAAAGTGCCGTAAAACATATCTTCTGCGTCAAGCACCGTTTCTCGTTCGGAGATATAGGACATCGCCGTTTCAAAAACATCCTCCATTTCAAATACGTAGCTTCGAATGGCACTTTGCGCTTTTCTGTCAGCGGTTTTGTTTACCGTATCTGCATAGCTTGCATTTAACCGCTCAAGCAACAGGTTAAAATCTTTTTCCGAGCTGTATCGCTCTTTTATAGTGTGGGGGTCAAGCATTCGCACCAATTCGTCGGAGTGTTTATCAACCTCCGCGTCAATTTCCGACATAAGCGACGCAAGCAACGAATTTACTTTAGCCTTATGCTCCTCCCGGAACTCATCTATTTTCATGTTTATTTTGTTTACAATTTCAGCATCCGTAAGCATTTGCTTTTTTCGTTTTTCAAACGACTTTGAAACATCGGACACAGTATTTTGTATAAAAGTAATTTCCGCTTCGGCGTCAAATTCAGCATCCGCATTCGAAGCGTTTGAGATTCTCTCTCGGATATTTTTTTTCATTTCGAAATTATCGGTGTCCTTTGTTACTTCGCTCAGCCCAAACAAAAGTTGTCCGATTTTTGAATTATCTAACATTTTTTCTCCCCTCAGACATGATTTGATTCAGATGAAGCCTTGTTTCCTTTTATTTCTCACCAATGAAGCCGCGTAAGCAGTTTTTCAAGCGGTTTAAACAGCTTAAAAAACAGCCCTTCAAGGAATTGAAACGGGCGAAAGGGTTTTTCCGAATTTCTCAAAAAAAATGTACCGACAAAAGCAAAAATTGCGCCAATGGCGAACCCGATAACCGCCCCCACTACTGCCGTAATAAGCGTAACAAGTGCAGATTCCGCCCAACTGCGAATGCGTTCCTCCATCTCAACCATCTCCTTTGGCGACTGTGCCACGCTGTATTCCCACTACTATCTCGCTCGCCGTGAAAGTAAAGCCGGTACGCGAGGCTCTTCGTCGAAAAGCCGGGAAGCTCCTGCGTCATGTGTCGCCAAATGTGTCAAGAGGAGGCTTGACGCAGGGTTCGACCAAAAAGACCGCGCGACCTACTTTACTTTCACGGCGAGCGAGATTCTTCCGCCCTTCGAGCAACTTCAAAAAGGTGTACCTTTTCACAGTGGTTTGAATTTGTCCCTTGGACAGCGTATTTTGTCAAAATTTCACGAAAAACAGGAAAATTTATGTTGACTTCCCACTTTTTGTGTGCTAAAGTTTCGGCGAACGTGAACTGTGAAAAGGTACACCTTTACACAGTTCACGTTATTTTTTTTCGCTTCGCATTTCCCGCAAACGTTTGTAAAATGTAGATTCTTTAAGCCCGGTTTGCTTCAACGCTTCATTAAAATTGATTCCGCCGCGTTCCCAATTTTCCACCACAGCGGCAAAATTATCGGGCAAGTCTTTTACAGGACGCCCGAGGTGCTTTCCCTGCGCCTTTGCGGCGGCTATGCCCTCCGCTTGCCGCTCTAAAATATGTTCGCGTTCAAGTTCCGCAACCGCCGCGAAAATCGTAAGCATGAAATTTCCCGTTGGGGTTGTGGTGTCGATGTCTTCTTTCAGGCTGATAAACGCTACGCCTTTTTTTGCAAGCCGCGCTACAAGTTCAAGCAAATCCCGCGTGTTTCGCGCAAAGCGACTTACGGATTCCACAACAACGACG
>WQVC01000096.1 GCA_009781765.1 Defluviitaleaceae bacterium
GAATAACCCCGCAACCATAGCCGAATTTTTAAGAATGACCATCCATTTAGCGAGAGCAAACACGTACGCCGACGTGCAAGGCACACATTGGGCGAGGAATTATATTTGGTTTGCTTACGACAACAGACTTTTCGAAAACGTACTTCCGGCGGTAACGTCATTTGATGATGCGGCGATATTAAGCGACGAACCGATTACAAGAGAGTTTGCGTTTTATGTGATGTATCAAGTATTTTCAAACCATGCGCGAACATCGAATCGCTTGGAGAGTTCGCCGCGCGGCGAGGTGCTTAACTTTAACGATGCGGATGATATTTCCGACGCTTTCCGTGACGCCGTCAACGCGCTGTCGCAAGTCGGCGTCGTAACCGGTCGCCCGAACTTAACACTTGCCCCGAACGACAGCATTACAAGGGCGGAAGTTACCGCGATTTTGTTCAGAATGGTTACGCCTGTAGGTTCGGTTGCGACGTTCAGATATTTGCCCGTTGATTTTTTAAGCAACATGGAAATCCTTGACTACTACGGCACAACGGTTGCGCCCGGTGCACTGTACAGCGGCGATGGTCGGTTTAACAATTTCGACGCCATGCAACGCAGGTTTTACGCGCCGGAAACAGGTGTGTTTATTTTCAGCACAAGCGGCGACGATTTTGAGTACGGGTATTCGCTGTTCAGGATAATTGATGATGCCGGCGCGGGGCATTCAAACTTTGAGCGGGTGTTCCCTGTGCGAATCGGCGATAATGTGTTTTTGCTTGAACAGTACGCATCCTTGGTTGTTGAAACCACAGGGGCATTTACCCAAGATTTTGCGGTAACAGTTATGCAAGTCGGATATGATGGGTATGAGTTTATATTGCCGTATTATCAAAGGTGGTTGGTATTCTCCCACTACGCAACCGACACCGAATTATTTATAACAGAAACCCCCATGTCCGCATTCGGGCCGTACAACGATGCATACGTCGGAATAACTCGCTTTTTAGGCAACAGAATGGGCGATGTTTATGTACTGCGCTACGACGGGTGGCGGTTTATCGGGCAGATAGAAATTAACCGCGATGCCTCGCCCCAAGCGCAGGCGGTCGTTGAGCCGTATATGCTTGGCTTGCCGGTTGTTTCGTTCCAAGGCTTCGGCGGGCTTTCGGTGACGGAAAATCCGTTTGTTTATACTGAGTTCGCGGAGTTTGCGTGGGGAAGGTTGCGTGCTTATCTTAATTCGATTACTGCAAGCACATTACAAGTTCAAAATGTAACAAGTTTAGCCGAATCTATGATTAGCCTGAAGGCTATATCAAGGGTAACTCCGGAGTTAATATCAGATGTCATCTCATACCATGAGGAATGGGACGAGATTGCAGATTTGTTTTACTTTGGGGATTGGAACGGAGATTCGTTCGATGCATTGCCTTACGGCGACCTGCAAATAGCACCTATGTTTGTTGTGCAAATAGAGCCGGTGATGCGAGCATTTACATTGAGCCGGCATGATGGGATGTCACACGCTGATTTCGCGACAACTACGATGATTGGCAATACGGCGGAAGGCATTGCAACTCACATGAGATATGTTTTTCCTGATTGTTGGGAATATGAGGTGGTGCTTAGAAAATCATACCGACATTTTATTTGGAACTACTGGACAACGCTGTATTTAGATGAAAATGCCGCACGTATTGCCACTACTAATCGTGAATGGGGAGGTGTGCTTAGTGACAGAAGGACGGCTCGTTACAACTATTATCGAAACCAAGGATTTAACCGTAATGACGCAAACGTAAGAGCTGACGCATATATGATAGAACTGCGATATTGGTTAATGGCGGCAATATATTTAAGTCCGGGTTGGTTTTACAGTCATCTTCTTGTTAGAAACAATAATTTTTTCTATGTATGGGAGGTTGTAGACTTTTGGAATAACGAAGCCGGACGGAGATATGCGTTAAGCTCTACCGCTAATACAAATCAAATTGCGACAGGCGATGTCGTCTTTGACCGCCTCCGGAGGGATTATCTTGTAGCGCATACAAAGCAATTATTTGATAATGCGTTGGAGAACGGAAGCATACTTTACTGCGCAAGCGATTTTCGCTCGCCCGGTAATAATGAAATACCGAGAAGTTGGACGGAGGTTCGAGTCAATAATTGGTGGATAAGTGTGAGATAACGATATTTACTGCAAATGCCGACGGTGGTTTTAGGGGCGCGGATTATGCCCACAAGACATAATCCGCGCTTCTGCATATGATGCTGTTCTCTTTCCAATATTCTCGCGACAGGAGCAATTCGCCATGAAAAAAATATCAAATGCCTGCAATCGAATCAACAAAGTGTTGAATTTGATAATCACCGCGTCGGTTATAGTGTCGGCAGCGATGATAGCGGTAGCAAGGCTGATATTTTTCGTAGTTTTGCTTATAGTCTTTTACGCCCCGGCGGTTACTTTTTTCGACCCTCCTCCGGGAGCTTTGAACGGCGAGTGGTCTGCGTCTTTAGTTGCGGCCGGACATCGTTCGCTCGTTAGTTGCACCGATGAATTGGCGTCTGACGCGGATGCTGTTATTCGTGCGGAAATTACAGGTCGGTCATACGAAATCATAAACATCGGCTTGCCGGGTTATCGAAGCCCGTATCAGTACACCGTTTATCAGCTTCGGGTGTTGGACGTATATAAAGGCGATATTGAAATTTTCGATATCATAGAAACGTTGCAGCTGAAAAGACGCTCGCGCCCCACGGGGGTGTACAGCATGAACATGCAACAGATACGGCTGCCCTTGGAAACGGGCGACGATTTAATTTTATTTTTGAACTTTTACGAGGTGTATTTTTCACCGGGAACGACCGACCTTGCGAGTCGGTTCGCTTTAAGTGACAGGGAGCAGATGTGGACATTTAACCCGATTCAGGGCGTGTATTGTTATGCACCTGCAAACATAAGAGCAGGGTATGGTGATTGGACTTTTAAAAGCATTAACGCGCATAATAATTTGACTTTGAGTGAGCAGGATTTATTGCGTATTGCGGAAAGGTACGCGAAAAGAAGGGGATTGTGATAAAATACAATCCCTCTTTTGATATGGGTACGCGGATTCCCATTTTGTAGCGCACAGGCATATCTTCTGATAATGATGCCAAGAGCAGATTTTGCACCAAAATGCAAACTCTGCTCTTGGTATTTTACGTAATTTTTAAGGAGTTTTAAAAATGCAACTTTTCAAGAAAATTCGCGGACGAAACAGATTATCGGTGAAAGTGTCGGTAGTCGCGGGGTTGTTTTTCTCGTTGAGGCTGTTGTTCTTGTTGATGGTATTTATATTTGTATCAACACACAGGCTTCATTTCAGCTCTGTACACGGTATTGTTATTTTTAATGATTTGCCTGACGAAAGCATAAACGGAGAATGGTCAGCGAGGGCAGTTGAGGCGGGATACAGGAGATTACACAACAACATAGACGAACTCGGACAATCTTCAAGCCATGTTGTAAGAGGAGAGATAGTTTCCGTAAGAAACAGGGTTGTGTATGCCGGCATTGATTACCCGGTTCCCGCTGTTCATTCGTTTTATCGGCTAAAAGTATCAGACGTGTATATGGGAAATATTGAGCAAGACATTATTATAAAGATTATGCAAATTAAAAGACTGACCGACGGCGGTATGTCGTCATTGAGGCACAGTACTGCCGACGGCGGCTTCAACGTTAATATGATAAGACTTCCGTTGTCTGTAGGCGACGATTTGATTTTATTTTTAACACTTGCCGAGTACCATTTTTTTCTTAACTTAAATGAGCTTTGGCGTTTCAATTCAATTCAAGGCGTTTACCGTTATGCGCCCGAAAATATAAGAGCAGGGTGCGACAATTGGGTTTTTGAAAGCGTTAATGCGCATAATAATTTGACGCTTACCGTTGCGGATTTACGTAGGTTTCGCGGCGTGGTCGAATAATTGGGGCGTTTTGCAGGTGCTTCGAAATTTCGGACATCTTGCCGCCACGACGTTTAAGCAGGGACTTGTTATAAAATACAATCCCTGCTTTTGTTTGCTGAAAATATTCGAAAAGGGTGGTTGAGTTGATAGGTTTTTGCTTACAAATATTGCGTAAGTTGTTGGTGCTGCTTGTTGCGAGTGCAATAATGCTTATAGTAATAACATATCCGTCTGCGTGCTTTGTTGCTGATGTTGTCACCGGTATTGCCGCCGACCGAGTGACCTTTCTCTTGCAAGGCGACATGCCTCCGGGCGCGATAAACGGCGAGTGGTTGCGACGGTCAAAGGAGCAAGTCGCCGAGCGAAACCCGGAGATTTTCGACCGGTGTCACTATGTGTTGGCTGAGCAAATTGTTATCCGAATACAAGTTCTTTCAGAAGAAGTCGAACCTTTTCGGCACTATTGGGACGAACCCGGGATGTTGAGATTCCGCACAACTTTGTTTTCGCTGTATACAGCCGAAATATTGGAGGTATATACAGCAAGCCGCTTGTTCAGCGTCGGTGATACGATGGAATTTGCTCAAATGCAAAGATATGTCGGCGGCGGCGACCGCGGGCGCATACGGCGGCGCGTTCGATTGCCTATTTCCGAAGGCGATGAGCTTGTTCTAATTTTGTCGTCGATACGCCCCCATTCGCCACAAGGGCTGTTCCTCTTGCCGGAAACTTTTACAGAAGGCTATCGAATAGAACGCAACGGATATACGCGCTTTGAAACCATTTTCCCATACAGTCAATTTGCATTAACGGAACAGGACTTGTTGAGAATATCGGAGATTTCTTCGGAAAACCGAAACCGAACGTACTCTCCTCAATAACAAGTGGTGTCACTTGCGACTTCCTCCGAAAAGCGTTATTATGAAAGAAATTTTCCAATAATTCGGAGGCATACATGGGAACTTTAGGGCTTGACACGGAACGCGGGCTTTTTTTGGGCATCGACTTCGGTACAACAAATTCAGTGGTGAGTATTTATAATTTTGGGGAAGGCGAGGCGCAAACAATTCCGATTGACGGCGCGAATATCTTCCCGACGGCAATTCAGTTTGAATCCGACCCCGAGGACGAAGATAAACTCTCGCGGATTTTCGGCGTTCAGGCGAAAGAAGCCGCGATTATTTATCCGCTTTCGACTATTTTGTCGATAAAACGGTGGCTCGGAAGCGACCAAAAAATTTCGGTAACAGTGGACGACAAGGAATTTTCTTTCGCGCCCGAGCAAATCGCGGGCGAAATTTTGGGCTATTTGAAGCAGCGCGCCGACGAATACGCGCAGGAAGAAATGGGCATTACGGGCGAATTTTCGGGCTGCGTAATAACGGTTCCGGCAAACTCGACGGACAAGCAGAAAAAAATGACCAAAGATGCCGCTGTTTTCGCGGGTTTCGACCCGGAAAGTATTTATTTGCGGCTTGAGCCGGCGGCGTCGGCAATTTCGTATGCCGTAAACGAGGAATCGAACAAAAAAGTGCTTGTGTACGACTTCGGCGGCGGAACTTTCGACGCATGTGTGTT
The DNA here is from genome assembly GCA_009781765.1 of Defluviitaleaceae bacterium. Lineage (GTDB taxonomy): Bacteria > Bacillota > Clostridia > Lachnospirales > WQUN01 > WQVC01. The sequence continues at coordinate 5,515 of WQVC01000096.1, forward strand.
GGAAATCAAAACGGAAGAAGCCGGCGAGCCGACAATTTCCATAATTTCAACCTACGGCGATAACTCCCTCGGCGGCAACGACATCGACAAGGTAATTATGGACATCGTGTACGAGGAGTTTAAAAAAATTACCGGCGAAGAAATCGACCTCTTTGACGAAAATTCCGACGACGGCGTATCGCGTCGGCAAAAAAAAGTCGCGCTTGTGCGTTTGCAGCAAGCCGCGAATCAGGCAAAAGAGCGTTTGAGCCAAACAAAATCCACAAAAATTACTCTTGCGCCGCTGATTCAGGAGCCGCGCATCGTAAACATCAACATGGAAATCTCGCGCGAAGATTTTTTGACGCACAAGCGCGTCAACGCCCTCGGCGACACCCCCGAGCATTTTGAAAAATTCGCGGGCAAATCCGTGAGCGACCTCATCGACGAAACGCTTGCGTGTGTGAGCCGTTGCCTCGAAGCCGGCGGTCTCACCGAAGCCGACATCAACGAAATTTTCCTCGTGGGCGGCTCGTCGTCGATTTTGCATGTTGGCGAAAAAATTACCGAGCGTTTCGGCAAAGAGCCGTTTAAATCAAAAATATCGCCCGCGCTTTCCATTTCGCAGGGCGCGGCATATTATTGCAACATGATTATGATGCCTACGGTTCGCGGGCCGGTCGTGCGCGAGCGCACGATTCACCCGTTGGGGCTTGAAATTTCCGGGCGTCGCTTTATGGAAATCGTGCCGGCCGGGCTTGATATTCCCAAAGACGGCTTAACAATCGACGCCCCCGAGCCGCTTATGACAAATATGGACGGCGTAACGTCCATGGCAATAATCGCGTGGGAGAACACATCCCTTACCGACGAAAAAGTCGTAAACCGCGACGGCATGAAGCGTCTTGCGGGAACGTCTTTGCGCGGTATTCCGCAAGGGCCTCGCGGGCAGGAAAAAGTTCAGGTGACTTTCCATGTCGGGCAGGATAACATGCTTCTTGTAACCGCGCGAAGCCTGTCAACCGACGGCGCGGTTACCGAGCTTTCCGTGGATGAATTGTATTCGTAATGGCAAAATCTAAAGCAAAGCGGGCAACGAAGCTGTATCCGCTGTGGCGCGAATATAATCGCGAACTCGCAAAACGCGCGAAAAAGTTGAGCGAGGTTGTCGGTGCGTTGGTTGCGGCAGATGCGGTCGGTTTTTCGCGGCTCGGCAACAGCGACGAAGCCGTTTACACGCACTTGGTCGGGCTGATGGAGGCGTACCGGCGGGTCATAAATTTTGCGGGCGACCCGGAAAGCTCAACGGTACGAGTGATGATTGCGGGAATTTGCGAGGTTCTCGGGGCGCGATTGCGCGAGTTTGAAGAGGTTTCGCAAGGCGACGAAAACCCGATTGCGGCGGAAAAACAGGCAATTATCTGCGACGCGGTTAAAAATTTGCAAATTAACGGACGCGAAAACACCATCGCGCTGTTCGACATCTATCGCAACGCGATGCACGATTGCCGCACACGCATCGACGATTTGCACGGTCGAAAAATCGCGCGGCTCTACATCGAACTGATTGAGCGCGAATGGGAAGAACTCGGCAATATCATCAACGTGCAGGTTCGCGCGCTGAAAGAAACCGGTGCGCGTGACGCCGTGATTTTCAGCATAGCCGACGCGCTCGGCGACGTGTATTTGCAAACCGAACCGATTGTAAAGAATTTGCGCGTTCGAAAAACTTACAACGAAGGACAAATTACTGTGCAATTCGAAAACAAAATTTTGCCCGCGCTCGAAGAAATGCGCCGAGCCGACGGAAAAAAATTTTTTGCCGCACTTGATGCGCAAACCGTTGCCGCGTTTGACGAAATCGAGATTGGCCGCAAGAAAGCGGCGTATAATTTTCGGCGCGAAATTGCCGGGGTTGTTTTGCTTGCAACGGAAATTCGGCGCGTTTTTGAAAATTTGCATCTGCCGGAAATCAAGAACGAAATTTTGGCGGGAATTCGCGAAACTTTCGAAATAAAAATATCGGGGCTGAGCGAAGGGATTGCGGAATTTGAAAAAAACGGCGAGGAAATCATAAAAAAATTTTCATCGGAACGGCCGGTTACGGGGTTGTCGGCGATTTTGCCGCAGGTGCGCGATGCTTGGCTTGAAAATCCGCCCAAGGAAAGCGGCACAGCAACGTTTTTCGAAAACGCGCTTGCGCCGTGCCGCGAAATCGCGAAAAAGCACATTGATGCGTATGCGCAACGGCTTGAAAAGGCATCGTTGCGTTTCAAAAAAGAAGTTCTGCTGTACGAAATTTGCACATACGAAGAAATTCTTACGCACAGTGTGCCGCGATTGCGCGAATCCGACGAGGCCGAAACAGCAGTTTCCGCCCTCGACGACGGATTTCTCGCGCTTGTCGTGATTTTGAAAAAGAACAACATCGAAATAATTCGCCCCGCCGCAAAATCGCAGTTTAACGCCCGCGAACACGAAGTTCTTGTTGCCGAAAAAAATCCGGACTTCCGCAAAGGCGAAATTATAAAAGTTATGACAGCGGGTTATCGCTTCAAAGAGCAAGTAATTTTGCGCGCAAACGTAATTGCCGCGAGATAGGAGAAACCACCATGCGACATGATGTTTTTATAAGTCATTCATCGAAAAACAAAACCTTGGCGGACGCAATCTGCCACATTTTAGAAAAAAACGGCGTTAAATGTTGGATTGCACCGCGCGATGTTGCGCCCGGCGCGGAATACGCCGAGGAGCTTATGCGCGGCATTGAAAACAGCAAAATATTTTTGCTGATTTTTTCAAAAGATTCGAATGTTTCCGGGCCGGTTGCAAAAGAAGTGGAAAGCGCGTTCCGGTACGGAAAAACGGTTATTCCGTATCGCATTGAGGACGTTGAGATGCGCAAAAATTTCGAGTATTACTTATCAAACCTGCATTGGCTCGACGCTTACCCCGACGAAAACGATTTCGAAACACTCGTTGCGGCTGTTATGAAAAATTTAGGCAGGAGCAAGCCGGGCGAAGCTGCTCCGGCGGTTGTGCAGGAGGAGTTACACGCACCGCTTGCGAATGTTGCGCAAATTACAACGCCGGTTGCGCCGAACGTTAATGCTTCGCCGACTGCCGACACTTCGCTGCCGGAAGACCAAATTGCAGCATCGTTGCCGGATGCGGAAGGCACTGTCGGGATTTTCGGGGAACTTCATGCCGGCGCGCAATCTGCTGAAACTCCGCAGACTTCTGCGCAGGGCGCCAACGATTCGTCGAGTTCCGCCGCTTCGACGGCGACGTCATCGATTGCAAACGCTTCGACGACTTCTGCACCGACGGTCAATGCTTCATCGGGTGCAAACGCTTCGCCGAATGCTGCGCCGGTTACATCTCCCGCCAACACGCTGTCGGCAGCACCGGTAATCAACACTGCGCCGCAGGCCGCATCCGCTGCTCCGCAACCGAAAACAGGCAAGTCGCGGTTTTGGCTGTGGGGATGTTTGCCCCTTACAATAATCGGCGTTATCGGCTTGCTTTTATTTTCGTCTTTTGCCGGATGCATTGCGTGTATCGCTTGTTTGGCGGAAGATGACGACCCCTACGCAATAGTTGACGGCCCCGTAACGGACGACCCGGACTTCCCCATGCCCACACCCGAGCCTACGTTACCCCCTATGCCGCACCCCATACCTACGCCCGAGCCTACGTTGCCCCCCATGCCCGACTCTGCGGAAAGGGACGCGGCTCTTTTCGGCGAATGGCTGTTCTTGGAGACGGATAATGCATTCTATTTGGGAATCATGGAAACCGGCGGCACGATTCATTATAATTTCGCCCCGGACGGAACCGGCTATTGGAGAGGATTTGATGCGACCTCCGATGCATTTCAGCAATTCGGCCTCGACTGGCATACATCCGGCGGTGTTGTCACCATCGACTATCACGACGTCGATTTGCTGATTGTGTATACGTACACCTTTCTTCCGGACGGACGACTTCGCCTTCAAGACATCGCAGATATTCACTACCTGAGCGCGGTGCTTGATTTCGAAGCCGACCCGTTGCTTTTCGGCAGTTGGGTTTTCGCGGAAACAAATTCCGATATGTACCGGGGGTTGATGAATCTCGGCGAAACCGTGCGGTATTTTTTCGCGTCTAACGGAACGGGTTTTTGGACGCACGACACCGGCGGACATCACATGGTTTGGCAAACCGAGAACGGCGTTGTAACCATCGTTTTTCCCGGGTTGGGCCACCTTACTCTTGTTTACGAATATCGCGTGAGCGACGGAACGGCTCGCTTCGAAGGCGGCGCAGACAACGCAGATTTGCATTATCTTTCGGCGGAGTGATGACCTATCAACTTCAAAAAGTACAAGGCTCTGCCCCCGGCGGAAAAGCGTAACGAGGCGTACTATGTAATCGGGCTGGATATCGGCAACGATTCGTCGGCAATTGCATTTTATAACCTCGCCGACGCCGCGCCGGAAACGATTGACCTCAGCGGCGGCTACAGCAAGCCGTCGATTCCCACCGTTATGCAATACGTGCCGGAATCCAAGGAATGGGTTTTTGGCGAATACGCCGTTATGAATCGCGGCGCGGGAACGACTTTTTCGTCGCTTCTGCGCCGCATGGGGCATTTTGATTATCTCGACGTCGGCGGACGCTCGGTAAGTGTCGCCGGCGTTTTCGCGTTGTTTCTCAAGGAAATTTTGTCGAGCGTTAAAAGTATCAATCCGAAGGCGGAAATTGTAGGCATTGTTGCCTCGATTCCCGCCTATTTCACTAATGACGCCCGCGAAGAATTTACGCGCGCGTTTAAATCCGCCGGATTTGAAAAGGAACTTATCGCCCTCGCGCCCGACCGCGAATGCGTTTTTGCGCATCATTATCGCACACCGCCGAAAACTTCCGAAACCGCGCTGCTTATTGATTTCGGCAGCCGCGAACTTCGGGGCGGGCTTTATAATATTTCCGAAGCGGGGATTTCCTGCGTGTCATCACTTTTCGACGACGAAATTTCAACGGACGCGCTGAACGCCGATGTTGAGCGGCTTTTCGAGTCGCTCGTGCCGGATTTAACGCCGAATTTGCGAGAACAGCTTTCGGCCTTCACGCATCAGCACAAAGATTTGCTGTTTCAAAAAAATATTCGCCAAAAACCGCAGAAACTGTATTTTAATTTCATGTATCCGCCGGTGGCTCACGCGATTTCGCACGAGCAGGCGAGCGAACTTGTCGCGCCTTATGCGGTGCGTTTTGAAAAATTTTTGCGCGATGTGCTTGAAAAAAATTTGCTCGAACGCACTGTTTCCGCCGAAAGCGTAACGACTGTGTTGTGTGCGGGCGGCGGATTTGACATGCTTTGGGCGCGGGACGCCGTTACCGCTGTTTTTCCGACGGCGAAATTTCATAAAAATCCCAAGGTAATCACCGCCGAGGGCGCGGCGTTAATCGCGGCGCGCGAACTTGAGCTTGCCGGCGCACCGCCCGCCCGGCACATTAAAATCGAGGACAAGCACCAACTCACATGCGACATCGGGCTTTCCGTTGGCGAAACTTTTCTTACGCTTGTGCCGCGCAACGGCTTTTGGTGGCAGAATCACGCGCCGAAGCTCGTTTTAGTAAACAGCCCCGTTGACGGCGGCTTCGATTTGCATGTTGCCGAGATGTCGCCCTCCGGCGAAAGCCGCGCAATTTCAAGCCTCCGACTCGACGGCTTGCCCGTGCGCCCGAAAGGCGTAACCCGCCTCGAAGTCGCATCGAAATTTCGTTCAAATTCCGAGCTTGAAATAAAAATCGCCGACAAGGGTTTCGGCGATTTGTTCCCGAAGGTTGATTACGAGCGGGAGTTTTTTGTAAGGGTATAGTGAGTCAAGTTGAAAGCGGTCTTTCGCGCTTGCGCGAAAGACCGCTTTCAATTTGACGACCCCACAACACGAGTGCTTTTGCGCAAGTATAGCGAACGCCTTTGAGAACCGTGAAGGCGAGTCGGGAAATCGCGGGCTTCTGCGCGTTTTCCGACGAAACCTGAACGGATTTCTCAAGTGCGTTCGCTA
>WQVC01000097.1 GCA_009781765.1 Defluviitaleaceae bacterium
GGCTCAATCAAACTCCACAATTCATTCGATATATCATGCCGATGACAAGATTCGTTCATGGGAAAAACCTCTTCTCTGATTTTTCACATTATACCATTTAATTATTGTCGACACGCCCTAGCTGAGCGGTTACCGATTGATTTTAAAAATATTCTCCCGCACGACCCGCAAAAAAAAAATTGACAGGCCGTCGTTTTTGCTTGTAACATGCGTTTATGTGGTGAGAGTGTTGAAAAATAGCTTGAGCTGTGCGTTCCCGCTTCAAAAAAACAGCGCAAACGGGAGCGCGCCACGATAAAAAGGGGAGGATATAATGAACGAACACAGCATTTCCGTAATTCCGCCGCCCGCTCCGCAAGTCGGGCGCAACAGCCGAACAGCTTGCGGGCTTGTTGCAATTCTTGTTTGCGTTTTTGCATCGAATTTCGGCATACACAATTTTATGCTCGGGTACAAGGGAAAAGCCATTGCGCAGTTGGTAATAACAATTGCGAACCATGCGCTTTTTTGGACTGTGGGGACGATTTTTAATATTGTGACGCTCGGATTCGGGTATTTTATAACCCTGCCGCTGTACCTTCTTATTTGGGCGGCGGTAGATATTTGGGGCATCGTTGAGGGCATTATGATTTTTTCAAATAAGGACTTCCGCGACGCCGACGGAAATTTGCTGAAGGATTGACGCAAAACGAAGGGAGCAACACATGAAAATAACAATCACCAAAACAACCGCGCCGAAAGAAAAACCCACCGGAACACTTAACTTCGGCAGAAATTTCACCGACCACATGTTCATTATGAACTACACCGAAGGCACCGGCTGGCACGATGCACGAATTGTTCCGTACGGCGATTTGAGCTTCTCGCCGGCGTGCGCCGCGCTGCATTACGGGCAGGAAACGTTTGAGGGAATGAAGGCGTATCGCGGCAAAGACGGCTGTTGGCTGTTTCGCCCGGAAATGAACGCGCGTCGTTCGAATTTATCAAACCGGCGGGTGTGTATTCCGGAAATTCCCGAGGCGGATTATCTCGAAGCGGTGCAGACGTTGGTTAATCTCGACATCGACTGGATTCCCGACGCACCCGACAGCTCGTTGTACATTCGCCCGTTTTTTTTCGCCGATGACCCGTTTGTGGGCGTTGCGGTTTCGAAAACGTATCAATTTATAATTATAATGTCGCCGGCGGGCGCGTATTTCGGCGCGTTTGAGCCGGTGAGTATTTTCGTGGAAGATGAATATGTTCGTGCAGTTCGCGGCGGAACGGGGCGCGCTAAAACCGGCGGAAATTATGCAGCATCGCTTGCCGCGCTTTCTCGCGCGAAGGAAAACGGTTGCGCGCAGGCAATGTGGCTCGACGGCATCGAGCGCAAATACGTCGAGGAAGTCGGCACGATGAATATTTTTTTCAAAATCGACGGAAAAATCGTTACGCCCGCGCTTAACGAAAGTATTTTGGCGGGCATCACCCGCGACAGCATTTTGACGCTCAGTCGCGATTTCGGCTTAGCCGTTGAGGAACGCGCAATTTCCATCGACGAGCTTGTTGCCGCGTCCGAAGCGGGCAAACTCGAAGAAGCATTCGGCACCGGCACGGCCTGCGTTGTTGCGCCGGTAAATCGGTTTCTGTACAAAGGTCGGGAAATTTTCGTCGGCGACGGAAAAACCGAAGGCGCAACATGCCGCCGCTTGTACGAAACTTTAATCGCGATTCAGCGCGGCGACGCAGAGGACAAATTTAATTGGCGAGTTCGAGTGTAATGAAGTCCTCGTTGAGGGTGCGGGCAAAGAACGCCCTCCATTGCTGTGCCGCATCGCAGAAAACCGGCGGCATTAGGCCGGTTTTCGAGAAGCGGCATATGCGAAACGAAGGATTTCAAACACTCGAACATCCGAGTGTTATGAAATCCAAGCGCGGCTCGGCTTATGTTCTCGTAATCGTAGCCGCGCTTGTTGTACTTACGCTGATGCTCACGGTGCTTACAATCACGGCGGCGAGCCGAAATATTACCGGTCGTTACTCCGATTTTTACGGGCTTTACGATGTCGCCGTTGCCGGAAATTTACGCGCTTTTGACGCGCTTCAAGCCGCAAGGCAGGCACGGTATCAGGTCACGTATCCCTACGCTCGGTATTACGTAATTGATTTCGACGATTTTTTTGCACCCGGACCCGGATGCGCACATTTTACCGCGCCTGCGTGTTCGCGCAGTTGGTGGTACGAATGGACGTTCAGCGTAAATTTTGACGACGCCCGAGGTGCGGTCCGAGGTGCGGTTCAAAGCGATTTTTTCGCGCTTACAATTATCTGCGACCGCGGCGACGCTTTTTACATAGAAACCCGCATCAGAAAAAATTCTCCGTTCGCGCCGGAAACCGTTGTGCGAATGACGGCAAATTTTCTTGACTGCAACACGCTTGAAATGTTAGAGTTATTTCGTGTTGCGATATAGCGGCACAAAAACATTCGCAAACGGAGCGGCAAATGTCTTATCTCACCCCGGACTTTTATTACGACTCGGTTTTTCAAATTCCATATGACGAGCTTTGGAAAAAGAACATTCGCGGCTTAATTTTCGACATCGACAACACGCTTACGCATTTCGACGAAAAAGCACCGTCGGCGAAAATAGCGGGTCTTTTGCGACGCCTCGAACGCAAAGGGTTTCGCATTTGCCTGTGTACAAACAACACAAACACGCGGCTCGGAGATTTTAACGAAAAGTTAAGTCTGCCCGGCATCGCAAACGCGATTAAACCGTTTGCGCGCGGTTTGCACTACGCAATGGAAACAATGGGAACAAAACCCTCCGAAACCGCAATTATCGGCGACCAACTTTTGTCCGACATTTGGGCGGGAAAAAATGCAAAAATAACCACAATCATGGTCAAACCGATTTCCGACAAAGATTTTTTGTTCGTGCGCTTCAAGCGGATAATTGAACGCCGTCTGCTCCGCGAATTTTTTCGCGCAAGGCGACCTGATACATGAAGCGCGGTTCGGCAGGCGTAAGCCTTCTTGAGCTTACAATTGTACTTGCGATTTTTGCGACGGTTGCCGGCGCGGTTTTCATCGGAACAAGCGCGAGCAATGCCGACCAACGAAATTTGCAAAACGCCGCCGTTCGTTTGCAGGCCGATATGCGCTACGCACAACGAAGAGCCGTTACGGAAGGGCAACGCATCGGCGTGCGCTTCGACACGGTGAATAATCGCTACTTTATAATTGTCACCGGCACGAACGAAATTCTCCGCACGGTTTACACTGATGTCAACTTATTTTCGGTAAACTATCCGCAAAATACGGTGTCGTTTCTGCCGCGCGGCACGGCAACGCCCGGCACAATCATGCTGCGAAACGGCCGATTGCAATTGCCAATCACAACTACTTTAAGCGGCGGTCAGGTTCGAATAGGATATAGCGAACGCTTTTGATAATCCCGTGAGGGCATTCGTTATACATAACCCATTGAGGAGGTAATTTAAATGAAATATAAGTTGCATAATTTCATGGAAGATATGATTCGCGACAAAATGGCGGCTGTTTTAAGCGGAATGCCGAGCGTATGCAGGTGCGAGCGTTGCGAAATGGACAGGTTGGCAATCGCGCTGAATAAAATGCCGCCGAAATACGTTGTATCGCATGAGGGTACAATGTATGCGCGGGTGAGCCAGTTGCAGGCGCAATTTGACGTAGACATCGTGCGGGCAACAACATCTGCCGCCATGCTTGTCGAACAAAATCCCAGACATGATTAAAAGGAGAGCGAATTAAATGATTTCAGCAGGAGAATTCAGAAACGGCATCACACTTGAAATTGACGGTGCGCTTTTTATAATCACCGATTTTCAACATGTAAAACCCGGAAAGGGCGCGGCCTTTGTGCGCTCAACGCTTAAAAATTTGGAAACCGGTGCGGTAATTGAAAAAACCTTCCGCCCGAACGAAAAAATGCCCCGCGCTCATATCGACCGTCGCGACCTTCAATATCTTTACACCGACGGCACATTATATTATTTCATGGACAACGAAAGTTTCGAGCAGCTCGAAATGAACGCTTCCGACGTCGGCGATTCTCTTGTTTTCGTAAAAGAAAACGAAACCGTTCAGGTGCAGGTTCATAACGGCAGAATTTTCGGCATCGAGCCGCCCATGCACGTCGAACTCGAAATTACCGAAACCGAACCCGGCTTTGCCGGCAACACCGCTCAAGGCGCAACAAAACCCGCCGTCGTTGAAACCGGCGCAACAATAAAAGTTCCGCTGTTCGTATCAACCGGCGAAAAAGTTAAAATCGACACCCGCACAGGCGAATATTTAGGCCGCGTCTAACACCGGGGACATGTGTTATTTCCCGCACGTTCCCTCGAAGCCGGAACAGTTTCCCGTGCAATAGAGCTGTTTGATTTTGCGTTTTCCGACGAAGTTTGAGGCTGCGCAAAACCAAATTGCTATAAAAAAATTTTTCCAACATAAAATTTTTTCTCCTGCTCATAATATCTTTGCGGCAGAAAAATTCTGTCGCGCAACCGGAGGTAAAACCTCCGATTATATGAGGGGAGAGATTGGTTGTGTCCAGAAACAAAGCAGCCGTTCCCGAAGCAAGAGCCGCGCTTGATGCGTTCAAATATGAAGTTGCAAGCGAAATCGGCGTACCGCTTTCTAAGGGATATAACGGCAATTTGACATCTTACCAGAACGGTTCCGTTGGGGGCTACATGGTTAAAAAGATGATTGATGCTCAAGCACAAAAAATGTCCGGCGGCGGTGCGTAAGACGCACAGCAGACACCGGGGGCATGTGTGAGTTGCTCACACGTTCCCTCGAAGCCGTGACAGTTTAAAAAAGTCTGTAAAAGATTTTAAGTACGAACGAAAGAGCAAGAGAATAAAAAAACATCAAAAACCCGCGCGTTGCGCGGGTTTTTTGTATTTTTGTCGAACTTTTTTTAAAAAAGTTCGTGGGGGCATGACCCCCGGCGAAGCCGGGCGTCGCGGAGCGACGGGCCGCCCGGCCAGCGTACGAAGCACGCGAGAGGGTTCGGGTGGGTGGCGCGTGCGCTTCGCTTACTGCGCCCTTTGCGAAGCCCCTGAGAAATCATACATTCTTTAAGGGGGCGTGCATTTCTGCTATAGTGGTTTCCGTACCGAAGCGCAAACCGCAATACAATTCCGACTGAGGTGATGAATGTATGTTGTTTAACGAAATTATTGATAACGAAGATTCGTGGGGGAAAATATGTCAACGGCTCGGTGCTTTCGAACCGCTGATTAAGCATATTCTCAGCAGTGAGTCGCTGCCGGCCGGAAGTATTGTAAACACCAAACCGAGTGCCAATGCTGTATACAAAGCCGGCAAACTGATTGTTAAAATTTTCGCACCGAAGGAAGCCCGCCACAATTCGATAAGCGTTTATGAAACAGAACTGTTCGGGCAAAAAAGGGCTTTGTCGCTTGGTGTGCCGGTTCCGAAAATACATGCAAGCGGTATCATCAGGGATAGGTACGAATTCCCCTACATCGTAAGTGAGTTTATTGATGCTGCGGAATTAAAAGACATTTTTGGCGGAATGAATCCGGATGAAAAATATATCTTAGGGCAAAAGTTACGCGAAATTTCCGACAAACTTAACACCCCCTGTAGTCCGTTCAATGAATTTGATTGCATAGGTTCGGCTGAAGGGGGACATGTCGGCTGGCTGATTGACCTCGGATTCGGCGAAAAATACCTTAATGAGCGGAAAAAACATATACTTTCGCTCGACCTCAGCGATTTGGTATTTTGTCACGGCGACTTTGACATATGTAATATTTTGTACGACAAAAGCGGTAAGCTGTACCTTTTGGATTTTGCTGATGCCATACTTGCGCCCGCTTATATTGAACATATGACGATTGCTCTTTCGGCGGACTTTGACGAATCTTTTATCCGCGGATATTTTGGTGAAATATCTGCGGATGAATTGGTAAATGTGTGTTTTAACGGTTTTATGCTTTCAATCAATGGGGCGTGGCTTCTTGCCAACGGATTGAAAACAACTGACGGCAGAGCGTTTTCGGCGGTTGATTCCCTGACTGAATTTAATGAACAGTTAGGCGAGTACATTGCACGAAAGCAAGCGCGACAAAACTGACGAAAAGCAGCAAAATATCGCACTGTTTAAACGGAAACAGTATCAGCTATCGCCTGACTCCCGTAAATTCAAAACCCGGTTCGAGTCCGCCGTAAACGTAATAAATAATTTCCGTTGCGGTTACGAGTTCGAAGCCCTCTTCGAGCAGGGCGGGAATCACTCGCTCCATGGCGAGAACCGTTGTTTCCCATATATCGTGCAGCAGGATAATCGCGCCGTGACGCGCGTTTTCCATGATAAATTCGTAAATGTGGTCTTCGTCGCGATAACGCCAGTCGCGCGGGTCGATTGACCAGTTTAAAACGCTGTAGCCGGTTTCGCGGGCGGCGTCGTAAATGCGATTATTGTAGCGTCCGAACGGCGTACGAAAAATCGGCGGCGGCTGTTCACCCGTGATTTCGTAAATAATCGCGCTTGTTCGCAAAATTTGCTCGATTATTTCTTCAACTTCGAGCTGCCCTAAATCGCTGTGATCCCACGAATGCCCTACAATTTCATGCCCGGATTCAAACGCGCGAACCACCGTAGCAGCCCCGTTTTCAACTAAATTGCCGATTACGCAAAACGTAACGCGCCCGCCGTGTTCGTCCAAAATGTCCAACAGCTGCGAGGTGAAATACGCGGGGCCGTCGTCGAAAGTTAAGGCGATGACCATGCGATTTTCGGCAACGCCGGGCGGATTTGATGAACCGGACGGGCTTGATGAAGCGGGTGAACAGGATGAACAGGGAAAGCATGACGAGCCGGATGAGCAGGGAATGCTTTCGGCGCAGAGGCGGCTATATAAACATTCGCAGGAGGGGGCGGTTTCTGCGCAAGGGCATTCTGCACATTCACAGGGAGGAGCGGTTTCCGTGCAGGGGTTTTCTGCACATTCGCAAGAGCTTTCGGCTTCTGAGCAGGGGTATTCTGCGCATTCCCAAGAGCTTTCGGTTTCCGTGCAGGGGCATTCTGCGCATTCACAGGGGCTTTCGGTTTCCGCGCAGGGTTCGATTTCATCTTCGCAAACTTCTTCGTTGTAAGTTGAAGTTTCGGCCGGTTCGTCGTCCCGGTTTTCGACAACAAGCTGAATCCCCGGCGTGTCCGCCTGAGGCTCTTCGGCTCGCTCGTATGTAATAATGTCATCTTCCGCAAAAACGGGCATTTGACTGCCGTTCTCCGCCATCCGAGAGTTCGCGGCAAAAACTCCGCATCCCACGGCAAAAAGCAGAATAAAAACTCCCGCAATTTTAAGCAATCCTCTGCGATAATGCCTGTCGGCACGTTTCGAACGCTTCATATATTCATCCCCTACCCCATTGTTGTCGAATTATATACCCTTGCACCGAAAGTTTCAAATCCCGGAGTGTTGAAAAATTGTCCGTTCACATACGCTCGTTTTCGAAAACCGGGTCGCCGGTTTTCTGCAAACTCGTCGCAGCTCACGGAATTTTTCAACACTCTCTATCGGTAACCAACCGGCTACCGATAGGATTTGCACATGTTAAAAAATAATTGTATAATTCGCAAAGAGGTGAGGACGAATGGCATTGCCTATTGATGTAAAACCCTATGATTTAATCGGAAGCATCGGGGGAAATAATTATTTATCCCACTATAAGGCGAAAAACGAAAGCGGCGAGGAATTTATCATTACCGAGTTTTTCCCCGCCTATATGGTCAAACGCGAGGACGACGGCACTTTAACCTTCTCCGAGCGTTTCACTAAAGAATTTATTGCCGACCGCGAGGAGTTTGTTAATCGCGCCGAGGCACTCAAAGAAAATCGCGACGCTTCGCTCCACCCCGTAGTCGAAATTTTTGAAAAAAACCAAACAGCCTATATTGTTCGCCGTGCTTGCAGCCTTACAACGGTTGCTCAATATATGGGGCCGGCATCTATGGATTACGACGAGGCGTATCATTTTATTCGCCCGTTGCTTCTCAGCATGGCGCAGGTTGGCGAAAAGCGCATGTTTTTCAATATCACCATGGCTGATTTTCGTGTAAATGCCTATAAACAACTTGTTCTTTCCGCACCGCCTGCTTGGGAACCGGATTTTCACCCTTCCCTCACCCAAGTAATCAAATTGTATTACCGACTTGTTACCGGCGTTGAACCGCCCGAAACCGACCCGCCCCCCTTTTCCGCTTACGGAATTGAAGTACCGCCCCGCATAGAGTCTATGGTTTCCGAAATTTTGGGCGGCGACATTCTTTTCGGCTCGCTCGACGACTTTTATCGGCGCCTTAAAGCGATAATGGACGGCGGAACCGATACCGATGACGATTCCGGCGAAAAAACTCTTTCCGTAATGCGCGGCACAGCGGCCGTTCTTTTTATCATTGTTGCGCTCAGTATACCGCTGTTGGTTTTCGCGGGAGTGCGAGCGTATCGCGCACAGAATTCTTGGGCAAACCCCGAATTTTTTGCCGATTCCGAAGCCCCTCCCCCGCCCGAGCACGATTTTTCCGGAATCATGCTTACGCACCCGCTTAACACGGCCGACGTCGTTCACGGCAGCATGACGGCGTACGACGGCTTCCTTTTTAAGCGCGGCGAACACGGAATGCTTGCACGACGCTTCGGCGAAATTTTATTTATTCCGGGCGCGGCGGCAATGCTCGACATCGCGGATGACCGTACCGTTGCCTACGACGCAAAACCTTCGTTTATCGCCGGACACGGCAGATACGTCTTTTTCTCCGACGTGAACGCCGGCGGCAGAATTTACCGAGTTACGGCAACCGGCGGCGACCGCACACAAATTACCGACCATGCCGCGCTCAGCTTGGCGGTCATCGGCGATTATTTGTTCTACACGCACGTTGACGCCGACCGCCACTTGTTCCGCCTTAATCTGAACACAAACGTAAGCGAACCGGTATATCAGCACCCGGTTTCGGCTACACTTGCAAGCGGTTCACATTTATTTTTTGTGGCGAGCGACGCCGGCGGCCCTAACTCACTTCTCGTGTGGGACACCGCCTCCGACGACCCTGTTCGCCGCATTTCAACAACTGCGACGTCAAGCCTGCGCGTATGCGAAGCCAACGAGCGGATTTTCTACCTCGACACAAGCGGGCGTGTGCAAAGCCTCACATTCGACGGGCGCTCCGCGTCAACGCTTGCGCCGGAAAACGTACGCACCTTCGATGTATTTTTTGAAATGCTGCTCTTCACGGACGACCGTCACGTTCCGCGCTCGTATAACATGAACACCGGTGCGCTCCGCACACTTTCAACAACTGTATGGGCAAGCTACCTTTGGGCGCACGACGGCTCGGTTTACGCCCTCGACCACCGCAACCCGATGCTTGTACATGAAATCCCAATCCCCTGAGTATATTAGAAATGTGAATCCGCAATTCAGAATAACAGCCCGCCGAAAATGCGTTGTGGCGAGCGACCGGTCTTTTTTTCGGATGATTTGCCCGAAAAAAAGACATTGAGCGAGCCGTTTACAATGCATCGGCGGACTGTTATTTCAACTGTGGATTCGCGTTAAAACAAAAGGAGGAACTGCCATGAACAACAAATCTGAAAAAATGCGCGTACTCGACCTGCTCGAAGCGGGAAAAATTAACGCGGCGGAAGCAGCACAGCTTCTCGGAGTATTAAGCGGGCCGAAACTGCTCACAAAGGAATCCCGCGAAAACGCAGAGGAAAGAATGCGCCAACTGGCCAAAGATTGCACAAAGTTCGCAAAAGAATGCGGCTGCAAAATGCAAGAACTCTACTCCGACGCAAAACCGAAAATAAAAAAAGCAAGCCAAGCCGCGCTTGAAAAAGCCGCCGACGCACTGGACAATTTGGCGCACAGCATCAACGAATCCATCAACGACGACACCCCTACCGAAGAATCCGAACAGCCCGCCGAAACCGCTCCCGAAACAAAAACTGCAAAAAAATCTAAAAAATAACCCGATTTTGAAAAAAAACCCTTGCACACCCCGCCTTCGTATGCTACAATCTTCCTCGTTGCAGTGACGCATGTACGAGTAGCTCAGCTGGATAGAGCGTCTGACTACGGATCAGAAGGTCGAGGGTTCAAATCCTTTCTCGTACAAGACAAAAAAAGCCCGCATTTCCGATGTTTTCGGAATGCGGGTTTTTTGATGTTTCGAAAATAACAAGAGGCTGTTCAAAATCCATCCCGCAACGAAGCGGCGACGATTTTTAACAGCCTCTTATTTTATTCCGGTTTTATTCCGGTTTTTATTCCGGTAAAACTGCGTTCATGTCGGCGACGAGTTTGTTGATATCCGCGCCGTGGCTTTCTGCCGCCATTTCGAGGCTTTTGCCCCGCGACGACGGGCATCCGAAGCAGTTAAGCCCGTGGCTTTGCAAAACGGGAACAAGCCCGGGGTCAAGCGCGAGCGCGTCGGTAATAAGCATGTCTTTCGTGATTTTCATGTAAAATCTCCTTTATCTTGAAAATATTTGAATCCGAGGCCAGTACAAAAAGAGTGCGCGACCGAGTATTGTTCCTTCGGGAACAAACGGGTCCGCCCACGAGCGCGAATCGTGCGAGTAGTCGCGATTGTCGCCCAGCACGAAAAAATGCCCGTCGGGAATCGTAATGTATTCCTCCGCGAGGGGGAACTGCCGATGCGGCGCAACCGACGGGCGCGTGTCAAACGCGCTTCGCGTGTAGCCTTCCTCAAGCTGCTCGCCGTCGATATAAACGCGCCAGTCGTAAATCGAAACGGTTTCGCCGGGCAAGCCGATTACCCGTTTTACAAGAAGCTGCTCTTCGCCGCGAAACACAATGATGTCGCCGCGTTGAGGCTCGGAGAACATATACGACAGACGAAACGCGATAATTCGGCTCGGCGCGGGAATCGTCGCCTCCATCGAACCTGTAGGAACATGCGCGTTTACAATCACGAAATTCGTAAAGAACCACGCGAATATCAGCGCGAAAAGTATTGTTTTCGCCCAACTTAACGCCTCGCGCCACAATTCCGTTTTTACATCGGTAGCTTCGCTTCTCATTTTCTCACTCCCTCGGGCAAAGTATAACATGTCCGCAGAGTTTTTTACAAGGCACAGCAGTTTTGATATGGCCTTCGGGGACTCCGCCCCCGAACCCCCACCCGCTTTTTGAAAAAAGCGGGGCAAAAACTTTAACAAAAAAATCGCGCTTTGCGCGATTTTTTATGTATTGCGGTTTGCCAAAACGTGCGGAAAATTTGCGTATGTGCATTGTGGTGCGCAACCGGTTGTTTTCGGGTGTTTTTCCCGAAAACGACAACGAGCGCACCGTTTACAATAGGAGCGAAGGGCATTGAGAACCGAGAAGGCGAGGCGGGAAACGCGGGCTTCTGCGCGTTTTCCGACGAAGCCTGAGCGGGCTTCTCAACGCCCTTCGCTATGCATAGCAAATTTTAC
>WQVC01000098.1 GCA_009781765.1 Defluviitaleaceae bacterium
ATGACCAATATAAGCGGATTATTGAGTTCCTCGAAAATAATCGACAAATCTCGACGGAAACCACGAATTTTACTGCGTTACAGCGTTGCGTTTAAATTAGTGGGTAAGTAGCGGCAACACGCCCCGGGTACGTTCGCGATAAAAAAATCAATTTGTAAAAAAATCGCGCGAAAGCGCGATTTTTTTGTATTTTTCGAGTTGCGGGATTCCCGGAAAAATTCCTGGAAAATTTCCTGGAACGGTTCCGGATATCACCGTAAGACGCTTGGGATATAATTGCCCTACAACCGAGAAACAAAGCAGTCGCTTCTATGCCAAAGGACGTGTTTGCCACCTCAGGAAGGGGTTCGCCCTGATACTGACCGCACCGAGCCGTGCCGAAGCCGCTGTAAAGCGGTTGCAAGTAACACCAATGCTTCACCCGTACCACCCGCCGCATTATATGAAAGAGGGCAGACCCGTTCGGACACGGCCGACCGAATGTTGACGCCCATGTGCACACCTTTCATGCATCGCGGCAATCTGCCGAAGCTCCCGGGACTTCGGTTACTTACTTAAAAAAGCCAATCAAATAAAAATCAAAGCAGCCAAATCGGAACATCCGATTACATACAGCGGACGCCCTTGCGAGTGTTCGTCTTCTTCAAATGCGTCTGCGCTTTCTCGAAATTTTCGTGAGAGCCGGTCGCATTTTTGTATAGCAACAGGGCGTCGGGTCATCGCTGCTTGACCTGATGCCTTTTTTTGCAGAAATATCCGTTCACTGTCGCAAATGTTTGCAGTTTTCAAAATACCGTGCTAAAATATGTATGAAACAAAAAACCATAACGGCTGTTGCGGTGCGCAAACACCTCAACAGCGAACACAGGGGATACTTCACATCACCTGCGCACAAGGCAAAAGCCTTTCATTATGGTAGGCATAGTTTAACACGGCTCACCGGTTTGTTCAATTGAACAACTTTTGCGGGCGTCTTTTCGGACGCTTGGCTTGCGGACTCTTGCATACACCCACCCCGGTTGTGCAGAGTTTCGTTTTGCGGCACACCGGTTTTTGATTTTTTCGTACAGAGCTTTGTGTTACTTTGTTTCCGTGATAGAGGCATGTCTCGGTTTGCATATGTTGAACCTTACATATCAAGCTCGCAGGTGATGGCAGATTTTTTGCCGTCCCTGCGGGCTTTTTTGTTTTCGCGGAAAGCGGGCGCAGAATCCTCGCTCTGCGTCCCGCCCCCGCGTAATTTTTCGGTTTGCGCTTCGGTGCGACAAACCGCAACGGGAGTGATTTTTATATCAGTAAGAGCGATTGTAGACGAGGTAGTGTTGGGCTTTGAAACAGGCGAACGCATAAAGGAATTGCGCGAAGCAAACAATATGGCGGCGAAAGACCTCGCAAAGCAAATGAATATACGCACAGGTTCTTTGAAGATGATTGAATTCGGAGTCCGCAAGATGACCTCATACAGCTACCTCAGGCTGCATGAAATTTTCGGTGTGTCCCTGCACTATATCATTACCGGGAAAGAGCTTGAGGAGAAGGCCGATTGAGTTTTATTCCGAAAAAAAATCGCGCGAAAGCGCGATTTTTTTAATAACGTTTTGATGAAACTTTTTCAAAAGTTTCCCGGGGTTCGGGGCGGAGTCCCGAGGTTTTTCAAAAACCCTGCATCTACAACTTAAAGAACGAAACCATCTGCCTGAGCATCTCCGACTGCGAATTTAATTCCTCTGCGGTTGCGGCGGCGTCCTGTGCGAATTGTGAGTTATTTTGAACGTTGTTTGCCGTGTGCAACAAAACGGTGCTTATTTGAGTCATCATCTCGGCCTGTTCGCCGGCGGAGTCGGAAATATTGTTAATCAGTGTTAAAACCGAACTCGCGCTTTCGACTATTGCATCTAACGACTGAGCGGTTGTTTGCGCGATGTGTGCGCCGGAATCCACGCTCGAAATGGAATCCTGTATGAGTGCGGTTGTTTCGGAGGCCGCGCTTTGGCTTCTTGCGGCAAGGTTGCGAACTTCTTCGGCAACTACGGCGAAACCTTTGCCGTGTTCGCCGGCTCGGGCGGCTTCTACGGCGGCGTTAAGGGCAAGCAAGTTTGTTTGGAACGCGATGTCTTGAATTACCCGAATAATTTTCGAAATATTGTGGGACGATTCTTTAATCAGCGACATTGCGGAGGTCATTTTGCTCATGGCGTCGTTTCCGTCTTTTGCGTTGGAAACGGACTGCACGGAATAGTTGTTTGCTTCGCTGGCGTTGTGAGCGAATTCGCGGGTTTGCTCCTTAATTAAATCGACGGACGAGTTCAGCTCTTCAAGCGAAACCGCCTGTGCGGACGAACCGCTCGAAAGCTCCATCGAGCTTGTTGTGATTCTTGTTGCGCCGTCAAACACATTTTGCGCCGCCGATGAAATTTCCGACAGCGTTTTGTGCAAGCTGCTCACAATATTATTGATGGAATTTTTCATGGCAACAAAATCTCCGACGTATTGCCGAGCAATTCCTACGGTTAAATCACCGGTGGCCATGGCGGAAAGCACGGAGTTTGCTTCGTCCACGTAGCCTTTGATAAACGCTACGGAGTCACGCAAGGTTTCGCCGATAAGGGCGTACGCGGCGGCAGAGTCGGCGGTATCCTCGTCGTGAGGTTCCGGGTTGAAATCGAATCGCAAAATGCCTTTGCCCAAGCCTTCCTGCAAAGATTTCGTGATGTCTTTGGCTTCAAACGCTTGATACGCGCTGATTTTTTCCGAACGTTTTCGCGCTTCCATCATTTCGGTAACGCCGTATGAGAAGTTCAAATATGCGACAACCTGCCCGGAGCTATTTTTTACAGCGATGTTTGTTTGCTCTTCGTGCAAAACGCCGCCGTTCGGCAACGGCACTTCAACAACGCCCGTGACGGGCTTGCCGGTAGCGGCGGACTCTTTGAGGGCGGCAATCATAACTTCCGCCAATTCGGGTGCTACAGCTTCCGCCAAATGCTTTCCTATTAACGAGTTGTCGAAACCGACGTCGCGGTTCAGGGCGTTGAGGAAAGTAACGCGAAGCGAGCTGTCGAAAAGAGCGATTCCCGCAGGCAAGTCATCGAAATAATGAACGATGCCCTGCGCTATGCCGTCAACTCCGTCGAGAATTTTTTGAAAATCGCCCTGCGCCGAAAAATCGGATGCATTGTTTTGCAAATTGCCCGAAAGAATAGCCGCGCTGCGCGTTTGAATTTCAGAAATTACGCCGTTAAACACGCTTTGCACGCCGCTGAACGAGCGCGCTAAGTCGCCGATTTCGTCGCTCCGCGAGGTGTCGAAATTTACCGCCAAATTGCCGCCGGCAACATGTTTCGACGCTGCCGTGAGTTCTTTCAGCGGTTTTACAACAATAAAACGTATCCCTACCTGAATGGACAGCCATGCGACGATACAAACCGGCACAGACGCCAAAAGAAACATAAGTACGGCCGCAAGTGCACCGTCACCAAAAAAGCTGTCGGGTACAACGAGATAAACTGTCCAACCCGTTTCGGAAATTTCGTGTGATGTCATGTGCCAAGCGTCGCCGTTGTAGTCCGTTATTCGCAAAATGCGTTCGTCGCGCGCTTGGGTGAATTGCCGATAATGGCTTACACTTTCAAGCATTGTTGATACTACTTGGCTGCCCGCACCGCCGAGGGCAAAGCGTTCGTGGTGCGTGTGTACGATTATTCGTCCGTCTTGGTCTACCAACATGGCATATGAACCGGGAATTGTTACGGCGTCTTCCACCATTCGAATAACCTCGGCAATGCCTACATCTATAGCAAATACGGCGTCGAGGCCGTCGATAAGGCCTAAGTGCCGCGAAATTGTTATTACCATATCGCCCGTTGCAGAAAAATACGGAGGCACAAACGCCGCCGAACCCGATTCCCGCAATGCCTGAACAGCCCACGGACGCTCAAAGGGTATCCATGTATCGGGCGGAGTCCAATCCATTGTAATGTGATACGAGCCGTCCGCAAAACCTATGTACGGCGACCCCCATACCTGCCAAAAGCTGTCGATTGCCGAAAAACGGGCTTCGTTGTTCGGCAGATAGTGCAAAACCTGATACATAGCATCTACGCCGGCTCGTTGCTCTGCAAGCCAACCGTCGATATTGCCGGCGGTATGAGCGGCGGATGTTTTTACGTAGTTACCTTGGCTTTCCGCGAGGTTGCGCCCCGACACAATTGCTGTCAGTGCAACGGACGATGTTGTAAATACTAACACCGACAAAATTAAGCCGACTGCGAAAAGAGAAAACTTGGATTGTAAATTCTTCATTATCCGACCCCTTAAAATTTATTTTGCACTATCACAATATATCACGAATGTCAATCTCGATGCAAGTTTGCAAATCGCGTCAACGCACCGAGGAAAGATAATTCAACCGTGCCGGTGGGGCCGTTTCGTTGTTTTGCGATAATTACTTCGGCGTGATTTTGTTTCATTGTTTCGGGATTGTAATATTCGTCGCGATAGAGAAACGCAACGACATCGGCATCCTGTTCGATTGCGCCGGATTCGCGCAGGTCGGATAACATCGGGCGATGGTCTTTGCGGGATTCAACCGCGCGGGAAAGCTGCGCCGCAACAAGCAGCGGAATATTCAGCTCTTTTGCCAGTGCTTTCAGCGAGCGCGAAATTTCCGAAATTTCGAGCTGCCGCGATTCCGGACGCGAACTGCCCGATACGTTCATAAGTTGCAAATAATCTATGACAACAAGCCCGAGATTTTTTTCGATTTTCAGGCGGCGGCATTTTGCGCGCATTTCCATTACGGAAATTCCCGGCGTGTCGTCGATATAAAGCGGCGCGTGTGAAAGACGACCGGTGCAGTCGGCGATTTTATTCCAATCGTCGTCGGTTAATTCGCCGGTGCGAAGGCGCGTTGCGTCAACGGCGGCCTCTGCCGAAAGCAAGCGATTTCCGAGCTGCTCCTTTGACATTTCGAGGCTGAAAATTGCCGTAGGCACTTTATTTCGAACGGCGGCGTGTTGCGCAATGTTCAGCAGAAACGCTGTTTTTCCCATCGACGGACGCGCTCCGACCAAGATAAGTTCTGCGGGTTGAAGGCCGGCCGTTTTTTTGTCGAAATCGGTAAAGCCGGTTTCGACGCCGGTAAACGCACCGGGATTTTTAAAAAGTTCGTCGAGTTTATCGAGGGACGCCACAACGACTTCCTCAATATGCGCGAAATCGCGGCTTGTAACGCCCTGCGAAATTTCAAAAATACTTTTTTCCGCGCGCTCGAGAATAGTTTCGGCTTCTTCTTTTGCCTCAAAACTCGCCCCGGAAATAAACGCCGACGCTTGAATTAACTTTCGCAACAGCGATTTTTGCCACACGATTTTCGCATGTTGGCGCGTATTCGCAGACGTATAATATGTAGACGCAAGCTCAACAACCCGCTCGCGCCCGCCGGAAATTTGTTCGAGAAGCCCTTTTTC
Source organism: Defluviitaleaceae bacterium (assembly GCA_009781765.1). GTDB lineage: Bacteria > Bacillota > Clostridia > Lachnospirales > WQUN01 > WQVC01. The sequence goes on from WQVC01000098.1 coordinate 5,469, forward strand.
CGCCAATTTATCCGACAGCGTTACAACGTCAACGGGCGTGTTTCGCGAATAAAGCTCGACCATTGTTTCAAATATTTTTTGGTTGTCGGGGCGATAAAAATCTTCGCTTCGCAGAATTTCATGCGCGGTTGAAATTGCCTCGCGGTCGAAAAGCATTCCCGCAAGCACAGCAAGCTCCGCCTCGGCATCGTTGGGCGGAATGCGGGCGGGGGTTGGGGGCTTTCCGAGGGGCGACAAGTCGTTGTTACTTCGAGTGAATGCGGTGTCGTTTACAGGAGGTATCCAATCCGCGCTCGGTATATCGTCGGGATAGGCGGGGGCGTTCGGAGGCGGGAAGTCGCTCGGCGACGAAGAGCCGTCCCGGCTTCGAGGGAATGCGTCGCCGCTGTCGCTTGTCCCCGGCATTATTGGGCCACCAATTCGAATGTGAGCGCGACTTTCACCTGCGGATGCAGGTTCACTTGCGCGGTGTGTTCGCCGAGAGTTTTTACGGCTTGTACATTGTACTTCTTCTTGTCGATTGCTATGCCGAGCTGCGACTGCACGGCTTCGGCAACTTCTTTGTTTGAAATCGAGCCGAACATTTTACCCTGCGAACCCGATTTTACCGGGATTTTTATTTTCGCATCCTTGAGTTTGTCTGCAATTTGTTGCGCGGCGGCGATGTCTTGCGCAAGTTTTTGCTCCGCCTTCTTTTTTTGCGCGTCAAGTTGCGCGAGATTCGTTTTATTTGCCTCCATTGCCAGTTTGCGCGGCAATAAAAAATTTGTTGCGTGTCCGTCGGAAGCGTTTACGATGTCGCCTTTTTTTCCTACGCCTTTGACGTCTTCGAGTAAAATTACTTTCATTTTTATCGTTCCTTTCTGATTGCAAGCAAAAGTGCGAGTGCGCCCTAGTTGCACAAGAAGTCTTGCGGAGAAAACTATAGCCCTCCCGCGCCGTGAAATCAACGGGAACAATCGTTCGTGCGAATAACGCGAAAAAATATAAAAACCTATCGGTAGCTGACCGGCTACCGATAGGTTTTTGCGCAACTTTAAATTTTTCAGTGCATCCTATTACGCGAATCAAGAGTTCAGAATAACGCCTCGCCGTAAATGCATTGTGGTGAGCGACCGGTTGTTTTGCGAAGCAAAACGACATCGAGCGAGGCGTTATTTCCTGTCCTTGATTCGCGTCTATTCTTTTTCGACGTCAATCACATCCGCCGGTAATTCCGACGCATCAATAACATTCGCAGCGTTCGTATTAAAAATTCGGTCCGCACCGGCCGCCGCGGCTTCGTCCCCGTTCGACATAACCAACGCTATATCGTCGTCCCGGCCTGAAGAATCCGAAGCAAAATCGTAATCCTCGTTCGACAAATCCAACGAAATAACCCCGTCGTCATCCCCGTCGAGCAAATCCCCAATCGTGCCTGCGCCGCCACCGTCAACCAAATCCGAAAAATCGAAGGCGTCCAACTCTTCTTCCATAATTTCGTAATTCGCAATTGCCGGCGGCAGTTTGGACAAATATTTTTTCAGGCGATGCGACATCGGCTTAAACATAATAAGCGTCATGCCGCCCGAGGCAAACGCGCCGATAATCGGAATGGTTTTTGCAACCACTTTGGCAAATGTTTTCGCCGACAAATTTACGCCGATATATGCCAAAACTTGTCGTACAACCGTAAATATCGCCGTTTGAGCAAGAGCTCTTTGCATTGCTTGCCGGGAAGAATTTTGCACCGCCAAAATTGCGATTTTTTTCAACGCGCCGTTTGCAACCGACACCCCGAACATTACCCCGATAAATATAATGAGTTGATTTGCGGTTTCGTCGTCGAGGTCTTCGCCGTCCTGAAAAATGTCTTTCCAACCGTAAAGATACGCAAGTTTTTGCGTGATTCTTAAAATATGTGCGCAAAACTGCGCAAGGTCGGCGGGAACGGTTCCAATCATTGCGATAAATCCGGCGGTACCGGCGGCGGCGGAAAGCGCGGTAACCTGCGTTGTTTCGCGGTTAATTGACGACGTCGCGATTCGGTCAACTATTTTCGGGCTTATGCCCGCCTTTGCGGGACTTGCTTCAATTGCTTTGTCAACAAGCTCATCTTCGCAATACTTCGAAAGCTGTTTGCGCAAAAATTGTTCTCTGTCGATACGAATGCCCGGCCATCGTATTACCGCGCGAAGCGTTTCTTCAAACATATTTGTTTCGGTCGTAAGTGCCTTTGTATCCATGTTGTCAACCCCTTTGTTTGAGTATAAGTTACCGTACGTATATTAGACAACGGGAACAATTGTTTGCACGTGCGCGACTGTTGTTGTAAACTATGACTCGGACAACAGCAGTTTTGCTATGGAGGCGGTCATTTTGGACAAACTAATCAAAATAAAAGGCGCGCGCGGAAACAACCTGAAAAACATCTCGTTGGAAATCCCGCGCGATAAACTTGTTGTGTTTACCGGTTTGAGCGGTTCGGGCAAAACATCGTTGGCGTTCGACACGATTTATGCGGAGGGGCAACGCCGTTACGTCGAATCCCTTTCGGCATACGCGCGTCAATTTTTGGGGCAAATGGAAAAGCCCGACGTGGATTTTATCGAGGGGCTTTCCCCCGCAATTTCCATCGACCAAAAAACAACAAGCCAAAATCCGCGCTCAACGGTAGGCACGGTTACGGAAATTTACGATTATCTGCGGTTACTGTACGCCCGCGTGGGCATTCCGCATTGCCCGAGCTGCGGAAAAATCGTCGAAAAGCAAACGGTTGACCAAATCGTGGACCAAGTTTTGCAGCTGCCCGAAAAAACGCGCCTGCAAATTCTCGCACCGGTAGTTCGAGCGCGAAAAGGCGAGCATACGCGCCTTCTTGAAGATGCGCGAAAAAACGGCTATGTTCGTGCGCGAATCGACGGCGAAGTAATCGACCTCGCCGAAGAAATCTCGCTTGACAAAAAGCGCAAACATACCATTGAAATAGTAATCGACCGACTTGTTGTGCGCGACGGCATCCAAAAACGCCTTTCGGAATCCGTCGAATCCGCGATGACACTTTCCGGAGGACTGCTTGTAATCAGCAGCGACAATCGCGCCGCGCATGATTCTGCGTCGTCGGAACACAGTGCGGATTCCCCCCTTGCGGACAGCAACCCCCCGACTTCCTCCGGCGAAATCGACATGCTCTACAGTGCGCATTTTTCCTGCGCGGATTGCGGCGTGTCCCTGCCGGAGCTTGAGCCGCGCATGTTTTCGTTCAACAATCCGTCGGGCGCGTGTCCGGATTGCGCGGGGCTTGGGGTGCAACTTATTTTCGACCCGGAGCTTGTTGTGCCTAACCCCGCGCTGAGTATCAACGAAGGCGCGATTGCTGCACCCGGTTGGAACGCCGTGAAATCCGACGGCAGTTGGGGACACGCGATTTTCGAGGCACTTGCCGAGGAATACGGCTTCTCCCTCGACGTCCCGTACGAAAAATTGCCCGACGACGTTCGCAGTTTAATAATGAACGGTCCGGCGCAACGAAAAAAAATGCCCATCACATTTACGGGCTTTGACGGCGGCGAGCGCACATATAATCACGAATTTGAAGGTATCACGAATAATCTGAAACGCCGATTCAACGAAACATCGTCGTATACTTCGCGGCAGGATTACGAAAATTTTATGACAAGCATCGCCTGCCCCACGTGCAACGGCAAACGCCTGAAGCCCGAAATTTTAGCGGTTACTATCGGCGGGGAATCGGTGTCCGCCGTTACCGACATGACAATCGGCGGTGTGCAAAAATTCTTCGCTGCCCTTGATTTCTCGACAGCGCAGGAGATTATCGCCAAGCCCATTTTAAAGGAAATCCACGCGCGAACCGGCTTTCTCATGGATGTGGGCTTGGATTATTTAACCCTTGCGCGGTCGGCGGGGTCGCTTTCCGGCGGCGAGGCGCAGCGGATTCGTCTTGCAACGCAAATCGGAAGCGGGCTTGTCGGCGTGGTTTATATTTTGGACGAGCCGTCAATCGGCTTGCATCAGCGCGACAACGCGCGGCTGTTAAAAACCCTGCGACGCCTCACCGACATCGGAAACACGCTGATTGTTGTTGAACATGACACCGACACCATGCTCGCGTCGGATTTTATCGTTGACATCGGGCCGGGCGCGGGAACGCACGGCGGCGAAATTGTTTTCGCCGGCGATGTACGCGACCTGCTCACCTGCGAAGAAAGCATCACCGGGCAATACTTAACCGGCGCGCTGAAAATCGAAACGCCCGCCAAGCGTCGCAAAGCGACCCGCAAGAAATTAAAAATCGTGGGGGCGGCGGAAAATAATCTGCGGGAAATCAGCGTCGATATTCCCGTCGGGTTGTTTACGTGCGTAACCGGCGTCAGCGGCTCGGGCAAATCGTCGCTTGTTAATGAAATTTTGTACAAACGCCTCGCCCGCGACCTCAACCGCGCCAGAGTCAAGCCCGGGCGACACAAAGATATTCGCGGCTTGGAACACTTGGATAAAATCATCAACATCGACCAAAGCCCCATCGGGCGCACTCCGCGCAGTAATCCCGCAACATACACCGGGCTTTTTGACCTTATACGCGACGTTTTTTCGCAAGTGCCGGAGGCGAAAATTCGCGGTTATCAAAAGGGGCGATTCAGCTTTAACGTGAAAGGCGGGCGTTGCGAAGCCTGCGCCGGCGACGGCATTTTAAAAATCGAGATGCACTTTCTGCCCGACGTATATGTACCTTGCGAAATTTGCGGCGGCAAGCGATATAATCGCGAAACCCTCGAGGTCAAGTACAAGGGCAAGTCCATTTCGGACGTGCTTGATATGACAATTGAAACCGCGCTCGATTTTTTTCAAAATCTGCCGCGCCTGCGCGATAAACTGCAAACCCTTTACGACGTCGGCTTAACGTACATCAAGCTCGGGCAGTCGTCCACGACGCTTTCCGGCGGCGAGGCTCAGCGCGTTAAGCTCGCGACGGAACTTTCGCGCCGCTCCACCGGAAAAACGCTGTACGTTCTTGACGAACCCACAACCGGGCTTCATGCCGCCGACGTTCACAGGTTAATCGGAATTTTGCAACAGCTCACCGAAGGCGGAAACACCGTTGTTGTAATTGAGCATAATCTCGACGTAATAAAAACCGCCGATTATGTAATCGACCTCGGCCCCGAAGGCGGCGGAGCAGGCGGGCAAATTGTAATTTGCGGTACGCCGGAAGAAGTTGCCGCGTGCGAAGGGTCGTTTACCGGGATTTTTTTGAAGGACGTGTTGTAGGGATGTGTTGTAGGGATGTGTTGTAGGGATGTGTTGATAAGGTCGCAATCAATAAGACCGCAGGGCTTCGCCCCGCACCCCACGAACTTTTTAAAAAAAGTTCGACAAAAATTTATAAAAACCGCGCTGACGCGCGGTTTTTTTGATGCACGGGAAATATAAGTTGTATGCATCAACATGAACCGCTCCGGAAATTTTCCAGGAAAATTTCCAGGAAAAATTCTCAGAACCGTTCCGGATAACATGGTATGAGAGTTGAAATATACTTGCCCTGCAACCGAGAAACAAAGCAGTCGTTTCCATGCCAAAGGACGTGTTTGCCATCAGGTAATAATCGCAGGCTGAAACAATTGAGCGCGAGGCGAAAACCGGCGGCTTCAGGCCGGTTTTTGACGACGCGCGAAATGATTTCAGACGCGACTTATTACGCAGGAAGG
>WQVC01000099.1 GCA_009781765.1 Defluviitaleaceae bacterium
ATAGGCGGGAGATGTACGCACGGTAACGTGTTCAGTTGACCCGTACTAATAGGTCGAGGGCTTGATTGTTCAAGCTTGCATTACTCTTGCTTCATACGAATTGCTTCACTCCTTCTCTGTATTTAGTTTTTAAGATTATGCCGCTCCGGGAAATGGTGCGGTTTTTTTATTTGCTTAGAATTTCCGATAGCAGTTATTGAAGAAGCCGGACTCAGCGAAAAATTACTTCGCTGAGTCCGGCTGTATAAAATTTCTCAGAGCAACTCGGAAAACTTCACAACCGCTTTATGCAGTCGGCGTTTATTGCGCACTTACTGCAAAGAGGCGTCCTCGCCTTGCAAAAGTGATTTTACTACCCGGAGTGCGGTGGATTGTTCCTCCGCACAAAGTCCAAGAAAAGCCGTAATGACCGCTCGTAGATACAGGCATCATTGCGTGGATTTTTTCGCTTGCGGGTTTCGAAATATTTTTGAAGTTCTGTCCGATATGTTTCGGGTACAGCACCGTCAACGATTATTTGTCGGAAGTTGAACCCCAACTCATCACCGTGTCGCTCAAGAAAGAACGCACACGACACGGTTGAGGCTATATTTGAATTGATGTTGTATATGGGACTTGAAGTCCCTGCGCAACTGTGCAATGTTATTGAGATGTTGCGACTCCATGCATTCACTCCGTTTCGGTGTGCGTATTTATTTCGCGCGGCGAACAAGCTCCTCCGCAACATCGCGCAGTGAAACGCCGCGTTCATGCATCAGCACAAGCAGATGATACGCCAAATCCGCGATTTCGGCGGTGAGGTTCTCGCCGTTTTTTGCGGCAATTATCACTTCGGCGGATTCTTCGCCGATTTTTTTGCAGATTTTATCGACGCCCTCGTTCAGCAGATAATTTGTATAGGAATTTTCGCGCGGATTTTCGGCGCGATTTTTTATTGTTTCCGCGCCGCGTTCGAGAATATTAAACGCGCCCGTTTCGTCGCCGAAGCAAGTGTACGTGCCGGTGTGACACGCGCCCTTGCCCATTTGCTCCGCCTGAATCAGCAACGTACAGTTTTCGCAATTCAACGCCACGTGGCGGATTTTTTGAAAATCGCCGGAGGTCGCGCCCTTGTGCCAAAGTTCGCCGCGCGAACGCGACCAAAAGCACGTTTCGCCGCGTTCGCGCATAAATTCAAGACTTTCGCGGTTCACATACGCGAGCATCAAAACGCGCCCGGAAAAATAATCCTGCACAATTGCAGGAATTATGCCGCTTTCCGGCCATTTTATTTTTGCGATTAAAGAGTCTGATATTTCAGAAAACATTTTTTCAAGTCCACCCTTCCTTCATAAAACGCTTTGCCCACAATTATTCCGTAGTATTTTGCGGCTTTTTGCACATGCTCTTCGTTTGCGACGCCGCCCGAAACAACCACGTTTACGCCCGCGATTTTTTCGTACATGCTCCAATTCGGCGACGTCAACGTGCCGTCACGAGAAATATCCGTCGCAACGACATATTTCACGCCGAAATTTTTAAGCCGCTCAATAAATTCGAGATAATCAACCTCGCTGTCGGCGAGCCAGCCCGCCGTCGAAACCTTGTCGCCGCGCACATCTGCGCCGACAACGATTTTTTCCGCCCCGTGCAGGTCAATCATTTCGCGAACAAATTCCGGCTGCGCCACAGCAACCGTTCCCAAAATCACGCGGTTCACGCCGATTTCGTTCAAATACATGTCAACCGTTTTCGCGTCGCGAATACCGCCGCCGAGCTGCATCGGAATTTTTATTGCCGCACGAATCGCCCGAACAGACTCAATATTCGCCGTGTTGCCGTCCTTCGCGCCGTCCAAATCCACAACATGCAGGTATTGCGCGCCCATCTCCTCAAAATTTTTCGCGACTTTTACCGGGTCGGGGTTGTACACCGTTTTTTTGCCGTAGTCGCCTTGAACCAGTCGCACTGCCTGACCGCCTTGCAGGTCGATTGCCGGAATTATTATCATGTTGTTCCTCCTTTTAGAAGATGAGTTCGCAGGGGGAGAACCTTTTTTTACAAAAAAGGTTCTCCCCCTGCACCCCCTCTCCAAAAAATTTAATTAAAATCGCGCATTCGCGCGATTTTTTAGTTTTTGTCGAACTTTTAAAGGGCGCAGTGCGTGAATCGCCCCCTCTCCGAAAAATTTAATCGGAAACGCGCGAAGCGCGTTTCCTTGCGGGGTCAAGGGGATAACATCCCCTTGTGGGGGTGTGGGGGCGAAGCCCCCGCAAAGAATTTTATATCACACCCTTGGTTGACGGAATGCCCGTGCCGGTTATCGCGACGGCTTGCGCGAGCGCGATTCCTACGGCTTTGAAAATTGCTTCGAGGATGTGGTGTGCGTTTTTGCCGTAAACGAGGTTTATGTGCAGGGTTATGCCGGCGTTGTGCGCAAATGCGCGGAAAAATTCTTCGGCGAGTTCGGTGGGGAATGTACCGCAGTTTTCGGCGGGAATTTCGGCGTTGAATACGAGATATCCGCGCCCGCTGATGTCCAGTGCGACGTTCACGAGAGCTTCGTCCATGGGCAGTGACGCCGTGCCGTAACGCGCGATGCCGACCTTTTCGCCGAGAGCGGTTTTCAGGGCCAGCCCGACGCAAATGCCCGTATCTTCGACGGTGTGATGGGCGTCGATATACAAGTCGCCGTCACATTCAAGTTGCAGGGCAAACCCCGCGCGAAACGCCAAAAGGTCGAGCATGTGGTCGAAAAATCCTACGCCGGTGGCAATTTCGGATTCGTCGCCGGAATCGAGGTTCAGGTCGATGTTTATGTGCGTTTCTTTTGTTCGTCGTTCAAAAATCGCTTCACGCATTGGCAAAATTCCTCCATTTCGTCCTGCGTTCCGATGCTTATTCGCAGGAAATTTTTTAATCGCGACCAGTGTCGCACAAGAATTTTATTTCGGCGCAGAAAGTCGTATAAGGCCGGAGCGTCGGGGAATTTTGCAAAAATGAAATTCGCCTGCGACGGCAAAACGCTCAACTCCTCGCCGGAAGTTTTGAGGCTGTGCAGAAAATCTGTTGTGAACTCGCGGGCGGCGATGATTTTTGCCGTGGTTTCGGCATAATATTCGGTGTCCGAAATCGCCGCCGCCGCGCAATTTTGCGCAATCATATCAAGCGGGTAGGAATTAAATGCGTCCCGCACCCGACGCAGACCGTCGATTAAATGCGGCTGCCCGATTGCGTAGCCAACGCGCAGACCCGCGAGGGAATGCGATTTCGAAAACGTGCGCGTAACGAGCAGGTTTTCGTACTCGTTGACAAGGGCGACCGCGCTTGTTTCCGGCGCGGCAAACGCGATGTACGCTTCGTCGATTATGACAACGCCGTCGGGGTTCTGCCGCAAAATTTTTTCGATGTCTGCGCGGGATAACGCGAGGCCGGTGGGGGCGTTCGGGTTTGCCAAAATTACGCCGTTTCCGCCGGCGTAATCGGCGGGGTTGATTGAAAAATCTGCCCTGAAGCCTGCATTTTCATCCGCGGGGGCAATGCGGGGTTTTCGGCTCTGTCCGACAGGAATAAACTCCGTGCCGGCGTCGTACATTTCGCCCCAAACCGGGTAAAATCCGTATGAAATATCCGGCGAAAGAATCCGCGTTTTGCCTGCGAAAAACGCCTGATACGCAAGCGCGAGAACTTCGTCGGAGCTGTTTGCGCAGAAGATGTTTTCGGGTTTGATGGGTTGCCCGGCATCCGGATGCTCGGAAGCCGGCATATGCTTGCGAGGCAAAGAATTGCCGGCGATTTGAGGAAGTGCCGCTCTTCGAAGTTCATCGCTCACTGCGCGAGCAACGGCGCGTTGTAAATCGCTGCTTTCTCCGTCGGGGTAAAGGCGCAATTTTGTTGCGTCCGCAGTTGCCAACGCTTCAAATACTTTCGGTGAAGGAGGGTAGGGGTTTTCGTTCGTGTTGAGTTTAATCCATCCGTTTTCGCGGGGTTGTATCCCCGCAATGTACGGCGTTAAATGTCGCGCTTTGTCGCTTAAAAATTTGCTGTTCATAATGTTCACCGCCTGTTGCAATTATATCTTAAATATTTTTTCGATGCAAAAACTACGGAAGCCTGTTAAAATTTTGTTTCGGAGTTATAGCAGTTTTTGCTTCGGTACGGAAAATTTGCTATGCATTGTGAGCGGTTCGCTCAATGTCGTTTTCGGGAAAAACGCCCGAAAACAACCGGTCGCTCACCACAATGCATGTACACAAATTTTCCGCACATCTTGCAAAACTGCTATATTTAAAAAAAGGAGTGTGAAATTTTATGAAAAATTCGATTATTTTAGTTGCGGTAACGGTGATTCTGGCAATGGCGGTTTTTATCGGGGGGAGGATTCGCGGTCCCGAAGTTAATGCGCCGAATGTGCGGGTAGGGGTTGATATAAATGCGCCGCACGGTGAGTCGTCGGTGGAAATTATTGCGTTTATGAGCCGCAATTTGTACGACAGGTTTCCGTTTTCGTATCGCGAGCGGGAGGCTGCTTTGTGGATTTACGATGAACTTGTTGCGGCTGGATTTGAGGATGTTCGGATTCAGGATTTTTCGTTCGGCGATGTGCGCGGAGAATGGCCGTTTCCTTCGATGATTGCGCTGAATTTGTATAATTCGTCGCCGTTTGTAAACATGGGGCTTCGTGCCGACAGAGGCAGCCAGAATGTTGTTTTGACCCTGCCGGGGCAAAGTGAGCGGCAAATTATTATCGGGGCGCATTACGACACGGTTTTTTTGCCGGGCGCAAGCGATAACGCTTCGGGGGTCGCGCTTCTTATCGAAAACGCGGTGCGAATGCGCGAATTTGAGCGATATTTTACGTTGACATATGTATTTTTCGGCGCGGAAGAAGCCGGGCTTTACGGCGCACGATATTTTGCGAAAACATTTGAACATCACGACGATGTGTTGTTTATGGTCAACGCCGATGTGCTTATCGAAGGGCCGTATTTGTTCTATATGGCGGGCTACGACACGGAGGCGGGCGATTGCCCCGATGCGAATTGGCGACGAATTTCGCGCGGGGTTGCGCTCGGGCTTGACGAAAATTTCGAATTTGCCGACTTTTCCCCCGGCACAAATGAGATTACCGATTCGTGGGACAGCCTCGCCCGCGATATGTATTACGAACACGGCATCGCGTTTTTTCCTGCGGAAATGGGTGCGTTCGGGCCCAGCGACCAACTCGCGTTTCTGCCGTTCGGACACACCGTAATGTTTTTGAACGGGCTTGACAAAACGGAAGAATGGCACGTTCGTACCGGCCACGAAACATGGTGGGATTTCATGGAGCTTTTCAGCGACATGACGCGGGTTCTGCACACGCCGCAAGATTGCTTCGACTACATCGAAGCCGCGTGGCCCGGCAAAATGCAGGAAATTATGCACGGATTTAATATTTTTCTCGAAGCGATGCTTTTGGCGGAAAACAACGGAGGTGCAAACTGATGGATGCGGAAAAGCGAATTGAAGAGCAAGTGCAAACTGAGGGGCAGACGGAAAACCGGATTGAATCGCAGACAGAACCGCCGGACGGACAGCAGGCTGAAACGCAAGCGGAAAACCGAATCGAAAAGCAGCCCGAATCGCAATCAGTCGCACGGAAAATTCTTCGCGGGGTTGCTCTCGGGTTTCAAATTGCCGCAATTTTTATGTACTTTGTTGTGCCGCTTATTTCCGGCGGAACGGTTCGTTTGCCATGGCTGATTTTCGGCGTGATTAACACTGTGGTTTTTTGCGCGATTTTTTATCGCGATTCCGGCAATGTCGGGCGGCTTGTTGTCGGGATTATTTTGACCGTTTGCACCGGAATTTGGTGCGCGAACGTGCTGTTTTTTATGCTTGTGCTTTCGCTGATTGCCGGGATGTACGAATGGAGCGGCGGGGTCGGCGTGACTTTTCTGTATGTATTTTTTGCTTTTGCGGCGGCGATTTTTGCTGTGTTTGTGCCGAGGCGACAGTAAATTTTTTGGGGGGCTTCGCCCCCATACCCCCACGAACTTTTTGAAAAAAGTTCGATAAAAACGCTAAAATCGTGCGAAGCGCGATTTTATGACGGGGTCAAGGGGCTACCGGCCCCTTGCAGGGGTTCGGGCTGACTCCCCGGCAAAGCCGGGGTCGCGTCAGCGAGGCCGCCCGGCCAACGCGCACAAGCGCGTGAGAGGGGACGGAGTCCCCGAAAAGATTCACGGCTCACGCACAACATCCGCGCGCGCGCGAATATCAAACGCACTCAAATATTTTTCTTCAAGCGGAATCCATTTTGCGGCGAAAATTTCTGCCGCGCGGATTCCGTTTCTTTTTTTGATGCGCCGCAGTTGTTCGTCGGGTGCGACGTCGCAAAAAATGCGCAAATCGGCATAGTCGCCGAAAATCGGATGGCACGAATACGCGCCTTCAACAATTCGAACATCTCCCGCCGCAATCTCGCGCCTCTCGCGAATCTCCCCGGCTTTGCAGCAAAAAATCCCGTATGAGAACGCTTCGCCGCTTTTCAAAAACGGCAGAACTTCCGCCGCAAAGCGTTCGTAATGAACATTGCCGCCGGGTTCGGCAAGACGTTCAGGGGTGCGCATATTTTCGGGCAAAAAAAAGTCGTCCATGTGAATCACGGACGCATTTTCGTTTTCGTGCGCGACAGCCGAACCGGCTTCGAGGGAATGTGTCGCCTCCAACACATGCCCCCGGCATTCGGCCTCGAGAGCATGTGCCGCCTCCGACACATGCCCCCGGCATTCAACAGCCGAACCGGCTTCGAGAGCATGTGTCGCCAACAACACATGCCCCCGGCGTTCAAAGCGCGCTTGGCGCGCAAGGGTTGTTTTGCCCGAGGCGGCGCGCCCGTCAATTGCAATTACATATGCCATCAGGCGAGTCTCACCGATTCGATGGGATAGCGCAACGGAATTACGCGCTCGCGTTCCAACGCCATAACAACGCTCGGCAGGAAAGCAAGTTGAATAATCAGGCCGGGAATCGCCGACACAAAATAAACCGTAACCCACATGCTCCAAGTGAAGCCTTCTCCCGTGAACGACCCCATAACGAAATCGCCGAGAAAAAATACTTGCAATGCGCCGGCTGCGATGCGCCCGACAAGCATTGCGGCAACAAGTGCGATGTACAAATCGAGTGAGGCGCGTTTTGTGCGAATAAAATGCATAACAAGCCCGGAAACCAAGCCGTACATGCCAAGCTCAAACGATAAAAAATACGCCAGTGCCGACGCGGGCGGATGCGACGCAAGCACGTGCGAAAGAATCGGCCCGACGACTCCTGCAAGTAACCCGAATTTCCAGCCGCAAATCAGTCCGGCGAGCAAAATCGGAATATGCATCGGCAAAACGACCATTCCGACCTCACGCGGAAACGGAATCGGCAGAAGCACGCAAAGCGCGATAAGCATTGCGGTGATTGTTAATTTTTTGACATTTGACATTGCAGACATTTATATCCCTCCTTGTTGTAAATCACAGGAAACTGCATTCGGCTTCGAGAGTGTTTGTCGTCGCTGCCATGCGTCCCCGGTATTCGACGCGCGCGGTGCGCGCTTTTTTTGCGCAAAAAAATACCACAAAAATGTTTGCGCAGTGCAAATACCCTCATGGCATTATGAGCCGCTTCATGCGGCAATTTTTTGAAGCATAACAAAGACGTAAGCGGATGTCAAATCATACGCGAATCAAGAGTTCTATATCCTGCGCAATTTTTCGACGACTTCATTTATATGCGATTGCATCGGAGCGGAGGCAACGCCCGTAACGGTTACATTGCACTTGTCGATGGGGATGAGAATTTTGTGCGCGGGGCTTGCCGACACGGCTTCCGCCATTTTCGGAGAAATTTCGCCGTGCATGGAATTTGCAAAAACGATGCCGGTTACCCCAACGATGTAATCCGCGCGGGCGGCGTTATACGAAACGGCGTTTTCGCCGGTCGCGCCGAAATCCGCGCCGGCTTTGAGCATCGCCGACGTTGCGGCAGAATTTGTACCCACCGCGACAATGCGAACGTCGGCAAGCTCGGCGCGGGCTTTTTCGATAATCGACTTGCCGATGCCCCCGCCCATGCCGTCGATAACAAGAATCTCCACGGTTAGCCCTCCGTTACGTCCCGCATCGAGTACAGCCCCGGAGGTTTGCCCTGCAAAAATTTCGCGGCTTGAATTGCGCCAACGGCAAAAACCTCGCGGGATTGGGCGATATGTTTAAATTCGATGATTTCGTTATGACCGGCGAAAGTGACGGTGTGTTCGCCGACGATTGTTCCGCCGCGAAGCGCGTGTATGCCGATTTCGTCGCGGTCGCGTTTAGCATGAACAGTGCTTCTGTCATAAACGCGGCGCATTTTTCCGCCGAGCGAATCGTTAATCGAATCCGCAAGCAGGTGCGCCGTGCCGCTCGGTGCGTCAATTTTTTGATTATGATGCTTTTCCGTGATTTCGATATCGAAGCCGGATTCGTGCAACAGCGGCGATATTTTCGCAAGCAACCCCGACAGCAGATTGATTCCCAACGACATATTGCCCGAACGCAAAACGGCCGTCTGCTTTGCAGCGTTTTCAATCGCGGCGTTTACCTCCGCCGATTGTCCCGTCGTGCAAAACACAAGCGCGACGCGATTTTTTTCGCAATATTCGGCGGTGGCAAGAAGCTCCGCGTCGTCGGTGGGGCGAAGTGCGCAAATTACTGCGTCGGCTTCTTCTGTGCAATTTTTTATGCTTGTGTAAACGGGAAATTCCGCCGTGCCGGGCATTGCATCAACGCCCGCCGCAATTTTCATTTCCGCAGCCGCGCGGCATATATCCGCGCCCAATCTGCCAAAGCAGCCGCTTACAATTATGCGGGTCATGCGAGCAACCCGAATTTTTTCATTTCTGCCGCGAGTGCGTTTACGTGGCTTTCTTCTGCCGTCGCCAAGGGCAGACGACAATCTCCCATGCCGAAGCCCATCAAATTAAGCGCGGCTTTTACGCCCACCGGATTGCCGTCGGCAAAAAGTTGGCGCATCAAGCCCAAAATCGAAAGCTGCAATTTGAGTGCCTCCGCTGTGTCGCCGGCAAGATATTTCGTTACCATGTCGTGCATGGTTTTCGGCGCGATGTTACCCGTTGTTGATATAACGCCTTTGCCGCCGAGGCTCAAAATCGGCAGAATATAGTCGTCGTTGCCGCTGTAAATTGTAATGTCGCAGAGTTCCGCGATTTCCGCCACTTGCCCGAAATCGCCGCTTGCTTCTTTTATTGCGACGACGTTAGGCAATTGCGCAATTTCCGCGATGGTTTTTGACGTCATATTCGTGACGCAACGCCCGGGAATATTGTACATAACGATGGGTGCGTTGACGGCTTTGTCGAGTGCCGTGTAATGCGCAATTATTCCGCGTTGCGACGGCTTGTTGTAATACGGCGTTACATACATAAGCGCGTTTGCGCCAACGTCCGTACACGCTTTGCCGAGCTCGATGCAATCGTTGGTGTCGTTTCCGCCCGCGCCCGCAATTACCGGAACTCTGCCGTTTGTAATTGCCGCCGCCGCCCCCACAACCTCAACGTGTTCCATTAACGAAAGCGTTGACGCTTCTCCCGTTGTGCCGCACGTAATAATTGCGTCGGCTCCGTTTGCAATTTGAAATTCAATCAATTTTTCATAAGCACCGTAATTAAATTTTCCGTCCGCGCCGAACGGCGTTACAACAGCCGTTCCCGAACCTGTAAAGATAGGCATCGAATGCTCCTTCCGAGTGGGTTGAATTTTAAGTATGCTCTATAATACCCCGTTTTTTTTTCCGACGCAACGGCAAAAACGCAGGGGTGAAAAACGACCGGTCGCGCACCACAACGTATGTACGCAAATTTTACGCACGTTTTGGCAAACCGCAATAGTTGTAAAATCCGGCAAAGACAGCGATTCCGACGTTGATATTTTCGTGCTTGCCGATGTGCCGCAGGAAGAAACCAACAGATGGAGCAACAGCATTGACGACAGATTACCCGATTTTTTATACGATTATGAATTGCTTGTATGTATTCATCTGACAAGTAAAGAGTTGTTTGACCGCTATTATCATGTACAACCGTATTATCAAAACGTCATAAAAGAAGGGGTTGAATTACATGGATAGAGGTTCTGCAAAGGATTTAGCGATTACGAAGATTTTTATGTTGTGGCGAAAGAGGACGTTATTCAGCAGATAAATAACGCCAAGGAGTTTATGGCGGTTGCCGCGGCGTATATCGACGGCTTTGCGGAGGAAACAGGCGAATGAGCATCACCAAAAAATCCCCGGACCGGTTGTTTGCGAAGCCGCCTAAATCCGGGGCGAAGTGCAACATTATTTTTTGGTATGACGAAGGTGGGCGTTTTGCCGAGAGCGTAAAGTATAGCTCATGCATATACGAATTACAGGCGGAACTGCAATCACGCGCAGTTTAGCCGGTGTTCAGGCAATTCGAGACATGCCTCTGCTACGGAAACAAAGCAACACAAAACTCGAAACTCCGCATAACCGGGGTGGGTATATGCAAGAGTCCGCAAGCGTCCGCACAACCGGGGTGGTATGTGCCGGAGTCCGCAAGCGTCCGCACAACCGAGGCGGTATGTGCCGGAGTCCGCAAACGTCCGAAAAGACGCCCGCCCGTAAAAGTTCAATGAAAGTTCAATTGAACAAACCGGTGAGCCGTGTTAAACTTATGCCTGCCATAATGAGAGGCTTTTGCCTTGTGCGCAGGTGATGTCTGTAATCCCCTGTGTTCGCTGTTGAGGTGCTGAAACACCTTGACAGCCGTTATGGTTTTTTGTTTCATACATATTTTAGCACGGTATTTTGAAAACTGCAAACAAAATTATTCCGGGGCGTGTTCCCACATCCGCTAACGCCCGTCTCAGCAATATGGTTTTGCGTAACCTCAAACTTCGTCGGGAAATGGGCAGAAGCGGGAATACCCCCCTAAACAAGAAGCACGACAAAAAAGGCGACCGGCTCTCCCGAAAATTTCAAGAAAGCAGTCGCCTTTGCCGGCACAGCTCAAGCGTAATTTTTCAACACTCTCTTGTACCGGAGTTTTATTATGTTTTTGCTTGTTTCATTCTTCTATCGCGAACGCACTTGAGAAGCCCGTTCAGGCTTCGTCGGAA
>WQVC01000100.1 GCA_009781765.1 Defluviitaleaceae bacterium
GGAAGGGCTTCGGGAAGGGCTTCACGCGGGCAAACTTGAGATGTTGCAGTTAGCCATCCAAAGTGGAGTGTCAAATGAAGTGTTAATGCAAATGGTAAAATCATCAGGTATTAGTGAGCAACAAGCCCATGCGTTGTATACACAAGTGAAAGCTCAACCGTTTAAACCTTTTGAGGGCAGATAATAAAGCAAGGTAGCAGTGAGAAAAACAGCCTTTTTTCCCTGTCTCGAAAAATATGCTGAACAGGTAAAAAAGCAGGAATATATCTCCGATATATATGCAAGGGCGTATTGGATAAATCCTCTTCGCCATCGCATACAGTCGGAGGTTTTAGCTTTTGGGTTTTAGCTTTTGGGTTTTAGCTTTTGGGTTTTAGCTTTTGGGTTTTAGCTTTTGGGTTTTAGCTTTTGGGTTCTCGTTACCGTCGCTTCTTTTGTTTGCTGTCGCTTCCGTGACAGGAGATTGTATAGGGTACATTTTTCCCTGTCACGCATTTAGAAGGGGTCGGTGGAGCGGAACGGGCAAAAGGTCGTGGATGTCTATTGATTTTAAAAACAAATAAAAGGCTGTTGCAAAAATGTGGAAACGTTTGGCAACAGCCTTTTTTGTGTGGTTATGAATTTGTTTGATTTGATTTTTAAAGCAGTTCTTTCGGGTTGCGCACAAATGAGCGGTTATACTGCTAACGCGAATCAAGGGTAGGAAACAACGCTCCGCCGATGCCTTGTAAACGGCTCGCTCGTTGTCTTTTTTTCGGGAAAAGCATCCGAAAAAAAGACCGGTCGCTCGCCACAAGGCATTTGCGGCGGCGCGTTATTTTGAACTCTTGATTCGCGTTGCTAATGCCTGAAGTGCCGCATTCCGGTAAAAATCATTGCGATACCGTGCTTGTCGCAGGCGGCAATTGAGTCGGCGTCTTTTACCGAGCCGCCGGGCTGAATTATTACTTCGATGCCGGCGGCGGCGGCAAGTTCAACGGTATCAGGCATGGGGAAGAACGCATCCGACGCCAAAACAGCCCCGCGAGCGCGTTCGCCGGCGTCGCCGATTGCGATTTTTGCCGCGCCCACGCGGTTTGTTTGCCCCGGCCCGATGCCCACCGTCATGCCGTCGCGGGCGAGCAAGATGCCGTTCGATTTTACAAATTTTACGCATGTCCACGCGAATCGGGCGGCTTTCAGCTCGGCGTCGGTGGGCTTTCTTTTTGTGGGGAAGGTGAGCGTAACGTCGTCGAAACCAACGGTATCGGCGTCTTGTATGAGAAGCCCGCCGCTGATGGCGCGAGTCTGAGACCTTGGGGGCTCCGCCCCCTCTCGCGTACTGCGTACGCCGGCCGGGCGGCCCGTTGCTTCGCAACGCTCGGCTTCGCCGAGAGTCAGGTCCAATCCCCCGCAAGGGGACACAGTCCCCTTGACCCCCTCTTGAAAACCGCGCTTCGCGCAGTTTTCCGGTTCGGACTCCGGGAGTGCGTGTTGGTTTCCCTCGCCGGCGGAAAATTTCGAAGGCTCTGTCCGGCTTCGAGAGAGCGCGTCCGCATCCGCGATTTGTTCCCGGCGTTCAAGCAAACGGAGGTTTTTCTTTTTGGTCAGAATCGCCAGTGCGTCGTCGGAGTACGACGGCGCGATGATTACTTCAAGGAAAATTTCGCTCATTTGCGCGGCGGTTTTTGCGCAAACTTCGCGGTTAAGCGCGATTATTCCGCCGAAAATCGAAACCGGGTCGGCCTCAAATGCGCGGGCGTAAGCGTCGGAAATTGTGTCGCCCGTGCCGATTCCGCAGGGGTTTTGATGCTTTACCGCAACGGCCGTCGGCTCGGCGAACGCGCTTACCATTTCGACGGCGGCGTCGGCGTCGGCGAGATTGCAATACGAAAGCTCTTTGCCGTGCAATTTTTCTGCCGCAACAATCGAATCCGCGCGGCGAATCGGCTCGGCATACAACGCCGCGCCCTGATGCGGATTTTCGCCGTAGCGAAGCGACTGTTGCAATTCATACGTGAGAGTCAATTTTTCCGGATACGCTTCGCGCGTAAAATACGCCGCAATCAGCGCGTCGTAAGCGGCGGTGTGACGAAACGCTTTTGCCGCCAACGCGCGGCGCGTGTCCGCCGTCACCTCGCCGCCGGCGATTTCCGCCAGAATTTTTTCATAATCCGCCGGGTCAACAACAACCGTCACCGACGCCATATTTTTCGCGGCGGAACGAATCATCGACGGCCCGCCGATGTCGATATTTTCAACGGCTTCCGCCTCGGAAACCCCGGGCTTCGAAATCGTCGCCTTGAACGGGTACAAATTCACCGCCACGATGTCAATCGGAACAATTCCGTGCGCGGCAAGGGTTTCCGTGTGCGCCGGATTATCGCGAACGGCAAGCAATCCGCCGTGAATCGCCGGGTGCAGAGTTTTCACGCGCCCATCCATGATTTCGGGAAAGCCGGTTACGTCGGAAATATTTATTGCGCCCGCATCCTTCAAAAGCTCAAAAGTGCCGCCGGTTGAAACAATTTCGTACCCGTGCGCCGCAAGACCTTTTGCAAATTCCAATACGCCGGTTTTGTCGGACACGCTGATTAGTGCGCGTTTTTTCATAATATTTCTCCTTTTTTGAGACCTTGGGGGAAAACTTTTGACGCCGAAGTAACATGCCGGCAACCGCGCATTCTCTCGAAGCCGGATACCGCAAACGATGCCAAACGTGTTAAAAAGGTTCTCCCCCCTGCACCCCCCACTCCAAAAAATTTATTTAAAAACCGCGCAAAGCGCGGTTTTATATGAGTTTTTGTCGAACTTTTTTCAAAAAGTTCGTGGGGGTTCGGGGGCGAAGCCCCTGAAATCATTATTCAATCATTCACCCGTTCCCAACCAATACTTCTCCTGCTCGGGCGTGAGAACATCCAAGCCGAGGTTCATCGCGCCGGCTTTCATAACGGCAATTTCGCGGTCAACTTCGAGGGGGATTGAGTAGAGGGCGGGCTTGAGGGTTCTGCCGTGCTGTGCAATGTGCAGCGCGCCCATCGCCTGGAGGGCGAACGACATGTCCATGATGTCGGCGGGATGCCCGTTGCCCGCAACGATGTTCACGAGCTTGCCGTCGGCAAGTACATTTAAGATGCGCCCGTCTTTGAGATGATAGCCGTCGATGAAGGGGCGACGCTCTTCGACTTTTGTTGACATCGCGCGGAGGTCGGCTTTGTTGAACTCCACGTCGAAATGACCGGCGTTCGCCAAGAAGGCATTGTGACGCATGAGTTCGTAGTGGCGGGCGGTTATGACGTCTTTGTTGCCGGTTACGGTTACGAAAAATTCGCCGATTCGTGCGGCGTCATCCATTTTCATAACGCGGAAACCGTCCATAACGGCCTCCATTGCTCGCCACGGATTGATTTCCGTTACGATAACTCGCGCGCCGAGCCCTTTCGCCCGCATTGCAACGCCGCGCCCGCAGAAACCGTAGCCCGCAACAACAACGTCGCGCCCCGTAAGCATCACGTTTGTTGTGTACATGATGGAATCCCACACGCTTTGTCCGGTGCCGTGAACGTTGTCGAAAAGATGCTTCGAATCGGCGTCATTTACCGCCATCATGGGGAATTTCAACGAACCCTCGCGTTCACGTGCCTTGAGACGCATGATGCCGGTTGTTGTTTCTTCGCAGCCGCCGAGCAGATTTTCGCCGTAGGCGGCGCATTCACCGTGAAGCAAGCCGACAAAATCGCCGCCGTCGTCGATGATGATATGAGGCTTGAATTCGAGAGTTTTTTTGAGG
The DNA here is from genome assembly GCA_009781765.1 of Defluviitaleaceae bacterium. Classification (GTDB taxonomy): domain Bacteria; phylum Bacillota; class Clostridia; order Lachnospirales; family WQUN01; genus WQVC01. Next base: position 3,770 of record WQVC01000100.1, read on the forward strand.
TGTTCCATGTATTCTTCTTCGGTCGCGCCGTGCCATGCGTACACTTTGTACCCCTGCGACGCAAGTCCTGCGCAAATATCGTCCTTTGTGGACAGCGTGTTGCTTCCGGTAACGGCAACATCTGCGCCGCCGGACGCCAACACTTGCGCCAGATACGCCGTTTTCGCTTCCAAGTGAACGCTCACGGAAATACGCATTCCCGCAAAGGGCTTGTCCTTTTTGAACCGTTCTTCAATTTGCTTCAAAACGGGCATAAACTCTTTTACCCACTCAATTTTCCGGATTCCTTCCGCCGCAAGCGACGGATTGCGAATTATGCTCATTTTACACATCTCCTTTGAAAAATTTTTCCGTCCCAATTTTACGGTATTTGCGGGGATTTCACAATGCAAACGTTTGTGCGAGGTTTCCTTTCAGACGCTATGGCACATTTAAGTGCGTACTTGCCCTGAAAGTTTATCATGTTACCCTTAATTGTATCGTCCGTCTGAAAAACGAAGGGAGATTTGAGAACATGACTTTTTGGGATTTTTGCGCACCGTTTTATGATTTTGCAGAAAAAAACAACGGCATCGCTTATGGGCAAATGCTTCAAGCCGTACATCGCCTTGTGCCGCAAGGGAGCACCGTACTTGAAGTTGCGGCGGGAACCGGCTCTATCGGGCTTGCCGCGTCTGCCCGGTTTTTGCCCGAAATCGGGTTTGATAACTGCGAAATCATACATATCCCCGGCAAAATGCCAATGGCCGTGGCTGTATGGGCAAAAGATTAGACATTTCGCGCTTGACTTTGTATTATGTATAAAAAAGGGGGTATCATGCTGTGGAATTTTTAAAAAGTAACCTTACGCGCATACGTCGTTTGTTTTTAGCGGCGGCGGGATTGTTTTTGTTGGTGTTTTTTCTGAGGTGGGGCTATTTGTTGGTTTTTACCGACCACGACATTATCGTTACGCCGCCGCATTTCAGCGGGAGTTTTTACGTGCCGTCATATCGCGGTCGGCAGGTAAACATAGCAACGGAAAAAATCAGCCAGGCAGATTTTGCCGGAAACATCACCGTCATCGACCAAAAATATGAAAAAACCGCAAACATTTCATCGGTGTCCGGTCGGTTTGACGAAGACCATGAAAGGCTGCGGGCTTTAATCGGGGCGCACGATGCAATTGTGCAAACGGAAAATTTGCAGGGGCTTCCGGGAAGTCAGTCGTTGAGCATGACAATCGGTGTTGTTCCGCAACAATTCGACGACATGGTTGCCGCGTTGCGAGAACTCGGCACGTTGCGCAGTTTTACGGTCAACCGCACGGATAAAACAAACGAATTCAACAGCTTGCTGGCGCATCAGGAAGTATTGCGCACAACGCGGGCATCTTATGCGGCGTTGCAGGAGTTCGGCGGAAGCATTCAAGACATGTTGCTGCTGCAAGAGCGAATTTTGGTGGTTGAAACCGAGTTGCAACATCTTGGCGTGGATTTGGGCATTTTTGCAACGGAGCATTCGTTTTCCACAATAAACCTCACCTTGCGAGAACATGAAGTCCCCGGGGTTTCGGTTCAGTTTGTGCTTCGCAGTGCATTCAACAGCTTTTTGTGGACAACGGGCGCGGCGATAATCGCCTCCGTTGTAATACTGGGGCTTCTGGCGGCCGTAACGGTTGGGGCGTGGTTGCGCCTGCAAGCAAATGCGCTTTTGAAAAAATCGGATTCGGATGAAGATGCCTAGCTATAGTGAATCAACTTGATTTGCGTGCCGTCGGCGTTCGCGACAATGCATAGCCGACGGCACGCTTCTTAATTTGATTCACTATAATCCGCAACTGAAAAAAACAGCCCGCCGAAAATGTCTTTTGGCGGGCTGTTTTTTCAATCGTGATTCGTACGCTCAGAGCCTGTTTAACAGCTCCGAGGTTCGGCCTCAAGCCGATAAATCGGCCCGAACGGCGAAAATTTTTCTTCGTATTCGGTCATAATATTATCCGGCGAGTTTAAGGCGTGAAGGTCGAGGGAAATATTTTTCACAAGCCAACCGGCGCGGCTGAAACTCTCAAGCGACGCCTCAAAAAGAATGCGATTGTCGGTTTTGAAAAATATTTCGGGGATTTCTAATTTTTCATACAGTTTCAGAAAATTTTCGTGCGTGAGGCGGCGTCTTGCGCGCTTTTTTTTTGTCGGCCACGGGTCGCAAAAATTGATGTACAGGCGCGAGATTTCGCCGGGGCGAATAAATTCAAGCCCGTCATTTACGTCGGCGAGAACAAAAAAAAGCGACGGCGACGCGGCGTTTTCTTCCGCCCGCCGTGCCGCTGTCGCTAAAATGGTTTCGTCGCGCTCGATTGCAATAAAATTTACGTCGGGATTTCGCCGCGACGTTTCAATTATAAAGCGACCTTTGCCGCATCCGAGTTCGAGATGAATGGGGCGGTCGTTGCCGAAAAATTCGCGCAAGCGACCGGCGAAGCGGCTTTCGTCGCGCAAAATACGCGGATTATTTTCAAGTTCGCCGGGTGCCCACTTTTTTTTTCGTGTACGCATATTACTCGGCCGCCGTCATAACGTAGCCCGAGCCGGCGCACGTGCGGCAAGCGATTTCGCCGTTGCCCGCGCAAGCGGTACACCACCAAATGTCGTCTTGCCCGCTGACTTCCTGAACGTCGTAGGGCGTTCCCGCCATGAACGGACGTCCGCGACCGCCGCCGACACCGCCGCATCTTTGGCACGGCTCAACCGCCGCCGCGCTGCACGAACCGCAGGGTACGGGCTGCGGCGGCGCGGGAGTAGGGGAGGGCGCGGGGCGCGGAACTCCGCCGACGGGAGCAGGTGCGGGCGTCGGTTCAGGCGTGGGAACGGGCGTAGGCATAGGCTTTGTGTCGGGGCGCGGAGGTTGAACCTCGTCGCCGCCGTTTGCATCAAGAAAAGTCGGTGTTCCGCCGACATTGTCTTGTTGCGACGCTACAAAATCCGCCTTGGCGTCCTCCGGCGAAAAATCTTTCGTGACCGCAACGGTGTCGCCTCTTCCGCCGAACGCCAAACTGACGGCGTTAATCCCCGCGAAAACAAGCGCGCCGAGAATCAAAATTCCCAAAAACGCGAACAGCAAAATCGCCAAACCGGTAGGTACTGTATCATTGTTGTTCATAAAAATCCTCCCTTATACGAAGTCCGACATCTGCTCGGGCTTGCCCTCACATTTAACACGGGATTCGCATTATATTATGCCTTGCGAGGTCATTGCTTCGGCAACTTTTTTAAAGCCCGCGATATTCGCGCCGGCAACAAGGTCGTAACCGAGACCGTATTCTTCGGCGGCTTTTGCGGATTCGTCGTGAATATTTTTCATTATTGCGCGGAGTTTTGCGTCAACTTCTTCCGATGTCCACGAATAACGCATGGAATTTTGACTCATTTCGAGCGCGGAAGTCGCAACGCCGCCGGCATTTACCGCTTTCGACGGCGCAAGAATTACGCCGCTTTTGTGGAAAAAGTCCATCGCTTCGTTGCTGCACGGCATGTTTGATACTTCTACAACGAATTTCGTGCCGTTCGCGACGATTTGCTTCGCGTCGTCGAGGTTGATTTCGTTTTGCGTGGCGCAGGGCATAACCACGTCTGCTTTGATGCCCCACGGCTTTTTGCCTTCGACGAACGGTACGCCGAATTTATCCGCGAAATCCTTGGCTTTATCGCGACCGGATGCACGCATTTCAAGCAAATACGCGATTTTTTCGGGCGATGAGATGCCGTTTTCGTCATGCACATAACCGTCAGGGCCGCTTATTGTGATTACTTTGCCGCCGAGTTCCGCCAGTTTTTGCGCGGTTCCCCACGTCACGTTTCCGAAGCCGGAAAGCGCGAAAGTAAGCCCTTTTATGTCGATTTTTTCGTGCTTGAACATTTCCGCCGCATAGTACACCGCGCCGTAACCGGTTGCCTCGGGGCGAATAAGCGAGCCGCCGTAAGGCAGACCTTTGCCCGTCAACACGCCGTTTTCCCACGCGCCCCGGATGCGCTTGTACTGCCCGTAGAGATAGCCGATTTCACGCGGCCCGACGCCGATGTCGCCGGCGGGGACGTCGATATCCGGCCCGATATGCCTGTAAAGTTCCGTCATAAATGCTTGGCAGAAGCGCATGATTTCGCCGTCGCTGCGGCCGCGCGGGTCGAAGTCCGAACCGCCTTTTCCGCCGCCAATCGGCAACCCCGTGAGCGAATTTTTAAATGTTTGCTCGAACGCCAAGAATTTCGCGATGCTTAAATTCATCGACGGATGAAAGCGCAATCCGCCTTTGTACGGCCCGATTGCCCCGTTAAATTGTACGCGAAACCCGCGATTTACATGCGTTTGCCCCGCATCATCCACCCAACTTATGCGAAAAATAATCGTGCGCTCGGGTTCGGCAATTCGCTCCAAAAGCCCTGCTTTTGCGTACTCCGGATGCTTTTCAACAACCGCCTCAAGCGATTTGAAAACTTCTTCAACCGCTTGCAAAAATTCCGGCTCGTGTTCGTCGCGTTTTTTGATTTTCTCCAAAACTTCTTTAATGTACGTATTCATTTTGAAACCGCTCCTTTTTGTATGTATGGCAAAGTGCATCGCTTTATTAAATACCGGTTTGACGCTTGACGTCAAGGGAAAATTTAGGTTTTCGGGGTTATGAATACTTCGGGGACTCCGTCCCCGAACCCCTGCAAGGGGTCTTTGACCCCTTGACCCCGAAATAAAATCGCGCTTCGCACGATTTTTCGGTTTTGCGCTTCGGTTTGCACTTTGTTTGGGGGAAGAAAAAATCAAAGTCCGCGCACACCCTTCAAAGGCGGGCGGAATGCAGGGGTGAGTCCCGCGAAAATTTTTGAACGCGCAAAATCCTATTGGTAGCTAACCGGTTACCGATAGGATTTTTGCGTCAGACCGAACGGCGTTGAAAAAAAGATTTCAGCCGGACGTTTCGCAAAATTTGCGCAAATCCGGTAGAATGAAATGAACGCATTTGCGATTCTCAAAGGCACTTGCAATCGTTGCTGCAAAAAATCGGAGTGATGAAAAATGAGAAAAAAAATTCAGGCAATCGCAACAGACTTGTTCGGGCGAAACAAAAAACGCGGTTTCAGAACAAGGTTCAAGACCGGTTCGGTTTCGGCGGTTATAATTATTTTGGCAATGCTTGCGGGATGCGCGTGCGATGCGGGCAGCAACGGCGATTACGTCCCGACCTGCGGCGCATCTTTCGAATATGAATCCGAGCCTCAAACCGTGCGCTGCATCGCGGAGCAATACGTCGAAAATATGGCGCAGGGGCTTGCCGTCGGCATTTTCGACCCGGGTTCGCCGGACGCTCCCGTCGAAATTCGCCCCGCAAACATAATCGAAACGCGCATCAATACGCTGGAAAAAGAAGAAACGCTCACCGGCCCTTCCGGTAGTACAATCGAGCTTTGGCGGCTTGATTTCGAGGTGCGCACCGACGACCTCGAAAGCGAAACCCTGCGATGGGGGACGTTTTCGCCGGACGCCGACGGATGGGTCGGGCATCACACGGGTTGGAACGATGCCCGCGTATTGTTGCTTATCGACAGCGAAAACGTCGCGTTGTCGGGAATAATTCCGTGGTACGAGGAAGAAGCATACGGGCTGTTCGACGAATTGCTCAATCGTCCGGAGGGCGAGGAAGAATCGCTGTCAGGTGCGACAAATGCAGGTCAATTTTTTATCGGAATCGAGTGAAGCCATGAAATGCATAGTGAAAAAAACGCCCGAACCCGGCGGACTCGCCCTTGAAGAGCGCGGCACCCCGTCGCCGGACGACAACGGTGTGTTAATTCGGGCGATAAAAACCGCGATTTGCGGTACGGATTTGCACATTTATTCGTGGAATTCGTGGGCGAAAAAGACAATTAAAACGCCGCAAATTATCGGGCATGAATTTGTCGGGCGGGTTGTTGAGGTCGGCAAAAACGTGACAAATTGCACGCCCGGCGATTTGGTTGCCGGCGAGGGGCATCTTTTTTGCGGAAATTGCCGGCATTGCATAACCGGGCTTGCGCATCTTTGTCCGCATACAAAAGGTCTCGGCGTAAATACAGACGGTGCGTTCGCCGAATATTTTGTGTTCCCCGCGAAAAATATATGGCACTGCGACGAAAAAATTCCGCTGAATGTGCTTGCGGTTCTCGACCCGTTGGGCAACGCGATGCATACCGCGCGGTCGTTTGACGTACTCGGCGAGGATGTTCTCGTAACCGGCGCGGGGCCTATCGGCTTGATGTCCGTGCCGATTTTGCGACGAATCGGCGCACGAAACATCGTCGTCACCGACATCAACGACCGTCGCCTCGAAATGGCGCGAGAACTCGGCGCGACAGCGGCCGTAAACGTTGCCCGCGACAAAATCCGCCTGAAAGAAATCCCGTCGATGGTGGAAGGTTTCGACGTGGGGCTTGAAATGTCGGGCAGTGCCGCCGGCTTCAACGACATGATAGAGGTCATGGCGAACGGCGGAAAAATCGCAATTTTGGGCTTCCTGCCGCCGGAAGCCGCAATCGAATGGGACAAAATGATATTCAAATCCCTCACGCTGAAAGGCATATACGGTCGCGAAGTTTTCGACACTTGGTATCAAATGACCGCGCTTTTGCAGTCCGGTTTATCCGAAGAAATCGCAAAAATCATAACGCACGAATTTCACTACACCGATTTTATCGAGGCGTTTGAGCTGATGAAATCCGGAGAATCCGGCAAAATTATTTTGAACTGGAGTGCGCCAAGCGCACTTTGAACACCGGGGATATATGCCGGCAGCCGCACATTCCCTCGAAGCCGGAACGGCTTCTTGTGCCTTCGCCCCCGCACCCCGCCCGCTTTTTGGAAAAAGCGGGGCAAAAACTCACAGGAAACGCGCTTCGCGCGTTTCCCGACAGATTTTTTCGGAGAGTTTCCCGTAGCCAAAAACCGCGTGAATGCGCGGTTTTTTGATGCTGTCGGGCGGCATAAATCCCGGAAAATTTCCGGGAAAAATTCCTGGAATCGTTCCGGATAACACCGTATGAGAGTTGAAGTATACTTGCCTTGCAACCGAGAAATTACGCAGTCGCTTCTATGCCAAAGGACGTGTTTTGCCATCAAGTAATAATCGCAGTCTGAAACAATTGAGCGCGAGGCAAGAACCGGCGGCTTCAGGCCGGTTCTCGAGGAAGGGCGAAATGATTTCAGACGCGACTTATTACTCAGGAAGGGGTTCGCCCTGAAACTGACCGCACCGCTCCGTGCCGAAGCCGCTGTATAACGGTTGCACCTTGTAACACCGCAACACCAATGCTTCACCCGTA
>WQVC01000101.1 GCA_009781765.1 Defluviitaleaceae bacterium
CAGTTTCAGGGCGAACCCCTTCCTGAGTAATAAGTCGCGTCTGAAATCATTTCGCCCTTCGCCGAAAACCGGCCTGAAGCCGCCGGTTCTCGCCTCGCGCTCAATTGTTTCAGACTGCGATTATTACTTGATGGCAAACACGTCCTTTGGCATGGAAGCGACTGCTTAATTTCTCGGTTGCAGGGCAAGTATAACCCACGTGTTTTACCATAGTATCCGGAACGGTTCTGAGAATTTTTCCTGGAATCATGCAACCCGAAGACACAAAAAAACCGCGCATTCACGCGGTTTTTCATCGTTTTTGTCCCGATTTTAAAGGGCGAAGTCTTATCGTAACGGAATTCGCACCCGCGCGTTTACGCCGATGAAATCATCCAACAGCACGTCGTCGGTGATTGTAATTTCAACCGCAAGCGTGTGAACAACTCGCGTAAAATTGCCGCCGGTGTTAAAAAACATGGCTTGCCCCGTAAGCTCCGCGCTTGTGATTCGCGAAATTTCCGAAATGTAGCCGGTAAATTGCCTGCTGCCGAAAGGGTCGATGGTAACATAAGCATCTTGCCCCCTGTAAAGCCGCCCGACGTCGGTTTCTTCGATGTACGCGCGAATGTGAATATTGTTCACGTCCGCAATAGTCGCAATCGGAGTCATGGGCGAAACCTGCTGACCCTGCCGCGCGTATGTTCGCACAACAAGCCCGTCGAACGGCGAGCGCAATGTTTCGCCGTTTTCGACCCATCCGATTATTGCATTCTCCGCCAAATACTGCCCCTCGTGAATGGTGAATCGCTCAAGTGTACCGGGAAGTTGCGGCATTACGTCAAATCGCGTTGTCGTCACTCGCGCATTGTCCGTTGTGATATAACCCGCGCTTCGCCACACGAAGAAAATCCCCGTCGCCGCACCGCCGGCAAGAATCACCGTCAAAATCAGCACAATCCAAATTTTACTTGCACCCTTTTTTTCTTCCGGTTTCGTTTCTTCGGTTTTTTCGACCGTCTTTTTTTCGTCATTCATACATATCGCCCCTTTTTATTTTTTTTAAATCCCTCGGGGGAAAACTTTTTTGAAAAAAAGTTTTCCCCCGAACCCCCTTTCAAAAAACTTTTTCGGAAAATCGCGCTTCGCGCGATTTTCGATAAATTTTTGTCGAACTTTTTTTAAAAAGTTTGCAGGGTGCGGGACGGAGTCCCGCGGTCTTAAATTTTATATATCAAACTGAGAATTATATAAATCCGCGTAAAAGCCGTTCTGTTCGAGCAGATTATCATGGCTGCCCTGTTCGATTATGTCGCCGTCTTTCATTACAAAAATGACGTCGGCATCTTTGATTGTCGAAAGCCTGTGGGCGATTACGAATGATGTTCGTCCCTGCATCAGCTTTTTCATCGCGGATTGAATCAAAACTTCGGTGCGGGTGTCGATGGAGCTTGTTGCTTCGTCGAGAATGAGAATCGCCGGGTTTTTTAAAATTACGCGGGCGATTGTGAAAAGTTGCTTCTGCCCTTGAGAAATATTTGACGCTTCTTCGTTCAAAATCATATTGTACCCGCCGGGAAGCGTTCGTATAAATTTGTGGCAATGAGCGGCTTTTGCGGCGGCAATAACTTCGTCGTCGGTGGCGTCGGGCGAGCCGTAACGAATGTTCTCCATTATTGAGGCGTTGTACAGCCACGTGTCCTGCAAAACCATGCCGAAAATGTGCCGCAACTCCGCGCGTGAAAACTCGGTGGAATCAATGCCGTCGATGAGAATTTTGCCGCTGTTGATTTCATAAAAACGCATGAGCAGTTTTACAACGGTGGTTTTTCCCGCGCCGGTCGGGCCGACGATGGCAACTTTTTGCCCCGGTTTCACGTTTTTTGAAAAATCGTGCAAAATAATTTTTTCCGGGTCGTAGCCAAAGCGAACATTTTGAAAACTTACGCGACCTTCGTAGGAATCTTTGTGCGCGGAGATTTTCGGGTCGGGAGTTTCTTCTTCTTCGTCCAAAAATTCAAAGACTCGTTCTGCGGCGGCAATTGTGCCTTGAAGCATGTTTCCCGCCGCGCCGAGTTCGCCGAGGGGATAGGTGAATGTTTGGATATATTGAATAAACGCCTGCACGTCGCCGATTGTAATTGCCCGCTGAACAACAAGCCATCCGCCCATTACCGCCACGAGTACATAACCGATGTTTCCGACGAAATCGAAAATCGGCATAACGATGTTACCCATGAACTGCGCTTTCCATCCGGATTTACGAACTTCGCCGTTGGCTTTGCGAAATTTTTCAAGCGCGTCGTCTTCGCCGGAATACGAACGCACAACGTCATGGCCGCTGTAGGTTTCCTCAACGATGCCGTTCAAGCTGCCCATTGCCTCCTGCTGCTTGGAGAAGAATACATGCGACTTGTTCATAACCATAACCATAATCCACATGGACAGCGGAATTATTACAAGAGCGGCGGCCGTCATGGCAAGATTTATGGAAAGCATCATTATAAGTGTACCTAAAATTGTTGTTGACGCGGTGATTAACTGCGTGAGGTTCATGCTAAGGGTTTGGCTGATTAAATCGACGTCGTTTGTCATGCGCGACATGACTTCGCCCTGCGAGCGCGTGTCGTAATAATTTATCGGAAGCCGGTGCATTTTATCGGCGATTTTTTCGCGCAGTTCGTAGGTTACTTTTACGCTCAGCCGCGCCATAATCAGCTCTTGGAAGAAATTGCAGATTGCCGACACGATGTACAGCGTGATGAGAATTGCCGTGAGATTGCCCATTTGTCGAAAATCCGTCAAAAGTCCCGTTCCGAGAACGTGGGCAACAATGCCGTCAACGAGAATCGTTGTAACCCGCCCCATAACTCGCGGCCCGATTACCGCAAAAACCGTGGACACGACTGCCAAAATTATTACAATCGTAAGGGCGGTTCGTTGCGGCTTGAGATAATTTATGAGCTGCTTAATTGTTTTTTTCGGGTCTTTGGCTTTTTCGGCGACGCCTTCCATCCCCCCGAACATATCACTCGCGCCGCCGTCGGTCTTTTCCGCCTTGACAATTAAATCGTCGTTTTCGTTCATTTGCCGCCCACCTCCTCTTCGGAGAGCTGCGATGCCGCGATTTCTTTGTAAACTTCGCAGGACTTGATTAAATCCTTGTGCTTGCCCGTTCCGACGATTTCGCCATGGTCGAGTACCAAAATTTTATCGGCGTCCATGATGGACGAAACCCGTTGCGCAATTACGAGCATCGTTTTTTCGCCCATTTTATTTTTCAGCGCGGCACGAAGTTGAGCATCGGTTTTTACGTCGAGGGCGGAAAAGCTGTCGTCGAATAATTGAATCGGCGCATCCTTGACCAATGCGCGGGCAATTGAAAGCCGCTGCCGCTGCCCGCCGGAAAAATTCGAGCCGCCTTGGGCAACGTTTGATTCGAAGCCCTCGGGTTTTTCCGAAATAAACGCCTCCGATTGCGAGATTTCTGCGGCGCGCGAAATTTTTTCTTCCGTGGCGTCCTTGTCGGCATAAAGCAGATTCGACAAAATTGTTCCGCTGAACAGCGACGCTTTTTGCGCCACGTAAGCAATTCTTGTGTGCAAATCCTCTTTGTGCGCGTCGCGAATATCAACGCCGTCGATGAAAATGCCGCCGGCCGTTACGTCAAAAAAGCGAAGCAACAGCTTGAAAAGTGTGCTTTTCCCCGAACCGGTCGCGCCGATAATTGCCGTCGTTTGCCCCGGTTCGGCGGTGAAGCTGATATTTGTTAAAACGTCGTCATCACCGTCGGTTGCGTCGGGGTAGCGGAAATTTACGCCGCGAAATTCAACAACGCCCTTGAAATCCGTCGGAAAGGGTAGGGGGTTTTCCTTCAATTGAATACTGCCTTCGGTGTCGAGGACTTCGCTGATGCGGTTCATGCTTACGGCTGCGCGGGGAACCATAATGAACATCATGGAAATCATCAAAAATGAAAAAATAATCAGCATGGCGTATTGCAAAAATGCAAAAATGTCGCCGATGTCGGCGCGAAACGCACTTGCCTGATGCGCTCCGACCCACACAATAAGCGTGGTTGTGAGGTTCATAACAAGAGAGATAATCGGCGTCATAAAGGCAAATGCCTGCCCCACAAATCGCTCGGCCTGCGCCAAATTTTTATTGGCTTCGGCGAAGCGTTTTTTTTCAAACATCTGCGTAGAAAATGCTCGCACAACAAGAATCCCGGTCAAATTTTCCCGCGTTACTTGGTTTATGCGGTCGATGAGCGTTTGCCAAATTTTGAATTTCGGATACGCGACAAAAAACATTATGCCCATCAGCACGAGCATCACGGATGTTGCAGAAACAACGACCCACGCAAGCTCGGTGCTTCTGTCCAGCGCGCGGATAATTCCGCCCACGGCCAGAATCGGCATGTAAATCAGTTGACGAATTGCCATCATAAGCGTGTTTTGCACCTGCATAATATCGTTTGTTGTGCGCGTAATCAGCGAAGATGTGTTGAAGCGATTAACTTCGGCGTTCGAAAATTTCAGCACTTTTTCAAAAACTGCTTCGCGCAAATCATTTGCGACGCCGGTTGCAGTTCTTGCCGTAAAGAAGCCGACAATCAGCGCAATCAGCATGGCAAGAAAGGTAAGCCCGAGCATAATCGCGCCGTTGCGCCAAATCACCGACAAATGCCCGGGCAGAACCCCGTCGTTTACAATATCCGCCATATAGCCGGGCAAAATCAGCGCGACCATTGCTTCAAATGAAAGCAAAAATGTGACCGCAATCATCATGCCGCTGTATGGCTTCATAAATTTTAAAAAATTTCGCATTTTTTTCTCCGTTTATAATCAAGTTTTCGGGGCGGAGCCCCGCAGCGTCATTTGACCTTGGCGATTATAATGTATACCATCATGGTAGAGTCAAGTCGCAAATTTAATATCGCGCGTACGGTTTTGAAAACGAGAAAAAAAGGAGATTTTTTATGAGCAGAAGAAAAAATTTAATGTCTATCGGTGATATATCAAAACTTACGGGTTCGAGCATAAAATCTTTGCGATATTACGAGAAAATAAATATTTTGAAACCGGCTTACATTTCATCCGATTCGGGTTATCGATACTACAGCCTCGACCAGGCTTATCTGATTGGGATGATACGGTTCAGCATTGAAATCGGGATTCCGCTCGCGCAAATGACGCAGTTTGTTGACGCCGACGGAACAATGGATTTTCGAAGTTTCATTGAAGAAGGTCGTGCGGTTGCCGAAAAAAAATTGGGTGTGCTGAAAAGGGGGCTGCGCCATATTGATATTATCGAGCGTTCGATGGATTTAGCCGAGCGGCACGAAATCGGGGAAATTTACGAGCGCGAAATTCCGCCCAAACGGCTGTATGTGATTCCGTGCGGAGAGTCGCTGAATGAAGCGGAGCGCATTAAAGTTTTGCAAAAATTCATGGAACTGCCCATTGAAGAAAGCGATTGGGAAGACGCAGAACACGGCGTTTTGTGCGAGCAGTCGCCGTCGGGTGCGGAATATTTTTATTTTGTTGAGCTGCCGGAAAAAATAAATTTGCCGAATGAAAAAATTATTCCGGGCGGAACTTTTTTTTGCGTTAAAACAGAGGACAGCGAAATAAAACGAGCCTCAGAAATTTTTCACATCGGAGGCTCGTTTATTGCCGTTGAAACCGAAATTTTTACCGGGCTGCTTAAAGTGAACAAGCCGCTTTGTGAATTGCGGGTTATTCGGCGTCCGCACGAGTAATTGACGCGCCGAGTTCTCGTAAACGCGAGTCGAAATCTACATATCCGCGGTCGATGTGGTGAATGCCTGTGATTTCCGTAGGGCCTTCGGCACGAAGCGCGGCAAGAACAAGTGCTGCTCCGGCGCGAAGGTCGCTTGCGGCAACCTGTGTGCCGGTTAAAATTTCTACGCCTTCGACGATTGCGCTGCGGCTTTCGATTTTTATTTCCGCGCCCATGCGTTTGAGTTCGCCGACCTGCATGAAGCGGTTTTCAAATACGGTTTCGGTGATGACGGACGTGCCCTGCGCCGTTGAGAGCAGGGCCATGAACTGCGCCTGCATGTCTGTGGGGAAGCCGGGGTAGGGGAGAGTTTTCAGGTCGGCGGCGATGATTTCGCGACAGGGGTCGCAATAAACGCGCACACCGTTTTCGCCTTCTTCGACGAGAACGTTGACTTCCTTTAATTTTGCCGTGACGGGTTTTACGTGGTCGGCGAGAACGTTTGTGAGCGTGATGTCGCCGCGTGAAATTGCGGCCGCTACCATGAACGTGCCGGCTTCGATGCGGTCGGGAATGATATTGTGCGTGATATTTTTTTGTTCGAGGGATGAGATGCCGTCGATTTTTATTGTGTCGGTTCCCGCGCCGCGAATTTTTCCGCCGATTGAGTTGAGGAAGTTTGCCAAATCGACGATTTCCGGCTCGCTTGCGCAGTTTTCCAAAATCGTTTGACCTTCTGCCAAAACCGCCGCCATCATTACGTTTTCTGTTGCGCCGACGCTCGGGAAGTCGAGATAAATTTTCGCGCCGCGCAAGCGTTTTGCCGACACCGTTACGAAGCCGTGGGAGTGGTCGATTTTCGCGCCCAATGCGGCGAAGCCTTTCAAATGCAAATCAACCGGACGCGAACCGATTGCGCATCCGCCCGGAAGCGGAACTTTTGCGCGTCCGAATCGTGCCAAAAGCGGTCCCATTATTAAAAAGGAAGCGCGAAGTTTTCCGACGAGTTCGTATGATGCTTTCAGCGACGCAACATCGCCCGCGTCGATTGTAAGTGTATTTTTTTCGCGGGCAACACGCGCGCCGAGTGATTCAATTAAAAGGCTCATTGAGTCAACGTCGCTCAAAGCCGGAACATTTTGCAACAAGCATGGCTTTTCCGTTAAAAGCGCGGCGGCAAGCACGGGAAGTACCGCGTTTTTTGCACCGCATATTTCAAGAGTTCCGCGCAAAGGGCCGCTCGGCTCAACAATAAATTTTTCGCTCATAAGCTCTTCCTTTCGAAAACGAAAATTGCAGTTTCAGTGCAGGTCGAATTTACAGCAGTTTTTGCTTCTGTACTGAGAGTGTTGAAAAATTTTCCGCACAATTCATAAAACTGCTGTATCCTGCTCTATTCTTGCCGGCTTTGCCGGAAAATAAAAGCGGTCGGATTGGTATAAAGCGGTTTTGCAATGCGTGGCGAAGTGTTCGAGCGGCGAGTGAAGAACAATTGCGAAAAAATTTCCGTAAACCCACTTGACAGTCAAAAAAATACAAGGTATACTGCCCTCGTTAGCACTCGTCGAGAGTGAGTGCTAACAAGGATTCGCAAAGAGTAACGACAGGAGGGTGAATTTCATGCTTAATGACAGAAAATTCAAAATCCTTCAAGCCATCGTAAACGACTATATCGAAACAGCCGAGCCGGTAGGCTCGCGCACGATTGCAAAAAAATACGGGCTCGGCGTAAGTTCCGCAACAATTCGAAACGAAATGAGCGACCTCGAAGATTTGGGCTTAATCAGCCAACTTCATTCGTCATCGGGGCGCGTGCCTTCATCTAAAGGCTACCGCTTCTACGTGGACAGCATGATGCAAAGCCCCGCTCTCGCGGAGGAAGAAGCACTGCTTCTGCAACGTATGCTCATCGAAAACATCAGGCAATCCGAGTACATGATGCAGGAAACCGCAAAAGCACTTTCGCGACTCACGAATTATCCGGCAATTGTAAGCGAACCGTATCTGAAAAAAACCGCAATCAAGCACATTCAGCTCGTGCCGCTTGACGAAAAATCCATACTGCTCGTACTCGTAACCGACACGAAAACGGTAAAAAATCAAGTAGTAAATCTTTCCGCCGCGCCGGGATACGACGTGCTTACAAAGCTCTCCGCGCTTTTAAATCGGCGGCTTTCCGGGCTGTCGATACGCGAAATAAGTCGCGAATGCATCGATAAAATGCTTGCGGAGTTCGGCGAGCACGCGCATGTTCTCATGCCGATTTTGGGCATAACAGCAGATATGATTCAAGCCGAAGACGATGTTCGCGTATACACAAGCGGCGTGAAAAATATTTTGACCTTTCCGGAATTTTCGGACAAAGCAAAAGCGGAACAAATTTTCCACGCCCTCGAAGACAGAGCCTCGCTGTTTGAAATTCTCGGTACGCCGAAAGCATCGGGCATACAAATTATCATCGGCGAGGAAAACGCCCTCGACTTGCTCAAATCGTGCAGCTTAATCAAGGCAAATTACACAATCGACAATCAAGGCACCGGATGTATCGCGCTAATCGGCCCTATGCGAATGGATTACGCGCAAGCTGTATCGGTGTTGTCGGGAGTGTTGCAAAATATCCGGCACGTCATGGACGCGTTGGGATTACGTAACGGAGGAACGGACTAATGCCGAAAAAGAAAAAAAATGCTTTCAACCAGAAAGACGTGGAAGCTCTCTTCAAGAAATCATCGGAACCGGAATCTGACCCTTCCGAGCCGTCCGAACAAATCGAACCGGAAATTATCAAAGACCCGCCGCCTGTTGTCCCCGCTTCACCCGAAGAAAGCGACATGACGGACAAATATCGGAGATGTCTTGCCGAATTTGATAATTTCCGTAAGCGCACAACAAAAGAAATGGCGGTACGCTACGACGACGGAGTTCGCGCCGCATGTGAAAAACTGCTGCCGATAACCGACAACTTCGAACGCGCCCTCGCCACCCACGCCGACAAAAACGACAACTTCTTCAAGGGAATCGAAATGATTGCCCGCCAATTCGAAAACACGTTTAACGAGCTCGGGGTGAAAGAAATCCCCGCCGAACCCGGCACAGTCTTCGACACAAACCTGCACTACGCCGTTTCGCATATCGCGGACGAAAAATTGGGCGAAAACCAAATTTCCGCCCTCATGCAAAAAGGCTACACCCACAAAGATAAAGTAATTCGACATGCCATGGTGCAGGTCGCAAACTAGCGCGCCAAGCGCGCGTTGAACACACATGCAGGCGGCGGAGTATTCCCTCGAAGCCGTGAAAAATTAAAAAAGGAATCTTTTATGGAGGACAAAATTATGTCAAAAATTATAGGAATCGACTTAGGAACAACAAACTCGTGCGTAGCGGTAATGGAGGGCGGACAGCCCGTAGTAATCGCAAACAGCGAAGGTATGCGCACAACGCCGTCAATTGTCGCGCTTACAAAAACCGGCGAACGTCTTGTCGGCGAAACGGCAAAGCGTCAGGCCATCACAAATCCCGACAACACAGTCATGTCAATCAAGCGTCAAATGGGTACAAACTTTAAAGTAGACATCGACGGCAAAAGTTATTCGCCGCAAGAAGTTTCCGCGATGGTTTTGGCAAAATTAAAATCCGACGCAGAAGCATACTTGGGCGAAAAAATCGAAAAAGCCGTAATAACCGTTCCCGCATACTTTACCGATAGCCAACGCCAGGCCACAAAAGACGCGGGCAAAATCGCCGGTCTGGAAGTCGAGCGCATAATCAACGAGCCTACGGCCGCCGCGCTCTCATACGGGCTTGACAACGAAAAAGAACAAAAAATCATGGTGTACGACCTCGGCGGCGGAACTTTTGACGTTTCAATCATCGACATCGGCGACGGCGTAATCGAAGTTTTAGCAACAAGCGGAAGCAATCGCCTCGGCGGCGACGATTTCGACGACCGCGTAATAAAATTCCTCGTTGACGAGTTCAAAAAATCCGAAAACATGGACTTGTCGCAAGATAAAATGGCGATGCAGCGTCTGAAAGAAGCGGCCGAAAAAGCAAAAAAAGAGCTTTCAACCGTCGTTACAACAAACATCAACCTGCCGTTCATCACAATGAACCAAGACGGCCCCAAACACATGGACATCAATTTGACCCGCGCTAAATTCGACGAACTCACCCACGACCTCGTTGAAAAAACAATGGGACCCGTTCAGACGGCGTTAAAAGATGCCGACCTTTCCCCTTCTGAGCTTAATAAAGTGCTTCTTGTGGGCGGTTCAACGCGCATTCCCGCCGTGCAGGAAGCCGTGAAAAAACTCACCGGCAAAGAGCCGTTCAAGGGCATCAACCCGGATGAATGCGTTGCTCTCGGTGCGTCGATTCAAGCGGGCAAACTCGCCGGCGATGCGGGCGCGGGCAGCATCCTTCTTCTCGACGTAACCCCGCTTTCGCTTTCCATTGAAACGGAAGGCGGCGTCGCAACGCGCTTAATTGAGCGCAACACCACCATTCCTACAAATAAAAAGCAAGTCTTCTCCACGGCGGCGAATAATCAAACCGCAGTTGACATCGTGGTGTGCCAAGGCGAACGCGCCCTCGCGAAAGATAACAAAGAACTCGGACGCTTCCGCCTTGACGGTATTCCGCCTGCAATGCGCGGCGTTCCGCAAATCGAAGTTACCTTCGACATCGACGCAAACGGCATCGTGTCCGTTTCAGCAAAAGACCTCGGCACCGGCAAGGAGCAAAAAATTACAATCACTGCATCCGGCAACCTTTCCGACGCTGACATCGAACGCGCCGTCAAAGACGCCGAACAATATGCCGAAGCCGACCGCATTCGCAAAGAGGCAATCGACGCGAAAAACGAAGCCGATTCGCTCATTTTCCAAACCGAAAAACTTTTGTCCGACATGGGCGACAAAGTTTCCGACGAAGATAAAGCCAATATCACATCCGAAATGGAAAAACTCAAATCCGTTTCCGTTGCGATGCACGGCGAAACAATGAACGAATCCGACACCCAAACTCTCAAATCCGCCATCGAATCCTACACAAAATCTCTTAACGACTTCTCGCAAAAACTCTACTCTGCCGCTGCCGAAGCCGCTCCCCCCGACGAGCCTTCCGATTACGGCCCCGACCACAACGACAGCGTAATCGACGGCGACTTTACCGAAAAATAATTTAATGATTTTTTGCAGGGGCTTCGCCCCCGCACCCCCACGAGGGGGTCAACGACCCCCTCGACCCCCATTAAAAACCGCGCGAAAGCGCGGTTTTTCGAGAAAGTTTTTTTGAAAGG
>WQVC01000102.1 GCA_009781765.1 Defluviitaleaceae bacterium
GTATTGCTCTGCGGGTTGCCTCTGTCGTTTTGGCGCATCCGTGTAATATTTGTCCCATAGTTTTTTGTTCTCCTTTGGCAATTCATTTGCACCATTATAACATGGGACTAAACACCTAGTTGCCGCGTCAGCAAAACGCACGGCTTTTTTAAAATTGCCCTGTTCGGCAAGCGGCTCTCCGCAACTTCCGAGAAGCCCTTCGCGCTGTTTTCTTACATCAACGCACAATTTCCCTACATAAGCCGGAGCATACTCCGGGTCAATATCAAGCACCCTGTCAAAATATTCATTCGCTTGCCCCCACTCGGAATCTTCCAAAAATAAATTGCCCCGCTTCATTAACGATTCAACACCGGGAGCGGCGGCGGTTGCATTTGCCGCACCGACGGGCGTAGCGGCAGACCCTTGCTTTGCTTCGTCCTTCGCAAGCACCTTCTTCACACCGCGAATCAAATCCTGCACAAACCCGATTTTCCCCATATCCTGCGATTGCAAATGCGAAAGTTCGTCGGGCATGTCATATGCGTCAATATCGCGATAGCAGGGAATAAGCAAGCGCGAGCGGTCATTTTTCATAAGCGAAAGAAAGCGACTCCACTCGTTTTTCACCCAAACGGCTTCGAAATATTCCTTTTTCGTACCAACAACAAGCATGACCTTTGCCGAATTTAACGCGCTGAAAATAAACGGCTCATAGCCTTGCCCCAACCTGTCCTCCAAGGTTATGCGCGAAAAAAATACTCGATAGCCTTCATTTGTAAGCTGATAATAAATATCCTGCGCGAGGGTGCTGTCTTTTGTGCGGCTACCGCCGTCCGCTGTTTCTTTGTAGCAAATGAAAATATCAAAAGGTTCTTCTCGGCTTGAAATCGCCAAAATTCCCTTTTGAATTTCGCTGATTTTTTTGGCTTCCGCTTCGTATAAACCCTTGGTATAGCTGTCCGGGGCATTTTCCAATGCCGCCAAATAATCCGCGTCGGTTAAAACGGACTCGTGTTGAACGCGATGGCAGGTCGGCACACGCTCATGTGTTTTCGGGTCTTCCACGTATTCGATGCCGAAGCGGCACAAAACAATACCCCAGTGCGCCTCTGCGCTTGCGGAGTCCTCGTTCAAAATATTTTCGTATGTAGCTAAGGCTTTATCAAATTCGTTCAGCCGCCGAAAATGATTTGCGCGATTAAATAAATTAACAACGCGCTCTTCGTTTGCTTTCGGCAAAGTTGTCGTTGTTCCGCAAGAATCGCATGTTCCGAAAACCGCGCCCGTTTCGGCAGGAATGTCGCCGCCGCACATTTTACACTTGAATACCATGAAACCATCTCCCGTGTCATTCTTTTTCAGTTGTCTTGGTAACTACAAAAAGGTGTACCTTTTTATAGTGGGCTGAATTTGCTCCTTATTTGCCGTAATTTGTCAAAATATCGCAAAAAACTGGAAAGTTTACGTTGACTTTCCTTTTTTTGTGTGCTAAATTTGGGGCGAACGTGAACTATAAAAAGGTACACCTTTTTATAGTTCACGTTATTTTTTTCCGCCGCGCATTTCCCGCAAGCGATTGTAAAATGTAGATTCTTTAAGCCCGGTTTGCTTCAACGCTTCATTAAAATTGATTCCGCCGCGCTCCCAATTTTTCACTACAGCAGCGAAATTCTCGGGACACCTTTTTACAGGACGCCCGAGGTGCTTTCCCTGCGCCTTTGCGGCGGCGATTCCCTCCGCTTGGCGTTCCCAAATATGCTCACGTTCAAGTTCCGCTACCGCCGCAAAAACCGTAAGCATGAAGTGTCCGGTCGGCGAGTGTTCTTGCCGCTTAACTTTTCCAAAAATATGCGCTCCGCCGGAATGCCTCGGCTTGCCATTGCGATAACTTGCCGGCATTCATTTTGGTCTTTCGATGAAACGCGGATGTATGCAAATTCCTTCATTTGAAATATCCTCCCGTATAAATTTAAAGCGAGCAAAAGTGCGCCGCGAGGTTAATCCTTGCGGTGCATTTTTGTTCGCTTCGCGATTGCTGCTCTGTTTGTTTCGTTTTAAGTATCGCGAACGTACTTGAGAAGCCCGTTCAGGCTTCGTCGGAAAACGCGCTGAAGCCCGCGATTTTCCGCCTCGCCTTCACGGTTCTCAAGGTCGTTCGCTATAAGTAACCGAAGCCCCGGGAACTTCGGGCGTGCAGAGCTTTCGCTCCGCGTTGCCGCGTTGTATGAAAGGTGTGCACATGGGCACCTGCATTCGGTCGGCCGTGTCCGGATGCATTCGCCCTCTTTCATATGTTACGGTGGGTGGTACTTTGGTGCGTGGTGGTACGGTGAAACGTGATGTTACATGCAACCGGCTTACAGCGGCTTCGGCACGGTTCGGTGCGGTCAGTTTCAGGGCGAACCCCTTCCTGAGATGGCAAACACGTCCTTTGGCATAGAAGCGACTGCTTTGTTTCTCGGTTGCAGGGCAAGTATATCCCAAGCGTCATACCATGATATCCGGAATCGTTCCAGGAAATTTTCCTGGAATTTTTCCGGGAATCGTTCCCGGATTTTTGCACACCGAGGCGTTCGTTACAGTTGTGTGCATCAAAGGAAGAGAGTATAATGTGCGGAAAAAGGAGCGTCGTCCGCTGTGAAAATACGAAAAGCAACGCCCGCAGACGCAGAAATTTTGCGCCGGCTGTATCACGAACATTTGACGGCGTATCCGCCGAAAAATCCGGCGGACATCGCACTGTGGCGCGAAAAAATCGCTCGCTTTGAAAGTGATGCCGAGTATCACTTGCTTGTCGGCGAGGTCGAAGGGCGCGTTGTTTCGACGGTTACGCTCGTCGTGATTGAAAATCTCACGCGCAATTTGCGTCCGTATGCCGTAATCGAAAACGTCGTAACCCATGCGGATTTTCGTGGCAAAGGCTGCGCCGCCGCACTTATGCAACACGCCGGCGAAATCGCTCAAAGCCTCGGCTGCTACAAAATCATGCTTTCTACCGGCTCGAAAACCGAAGGCACGTTGCAATTTTACGAAAAATGCGGCTTCAACTGCCGCGATAAAACGGGCTTCGTTAAATGGCTTGAAAAACCTGCGGAGTATCCTGCGCAATTTTCGCGTCGGTACGGAAAATTTGCTGTACGTTAAGGAGAACCTGATGAATCGGTTTACTTTCGAATACGACCTAAATCTCGACATGAACCCCGCCGTCGGGCGAATGACATTCACCGCCGACGGCATAATCCGCGCAGAGGAAAACGGCGCGGAAATTTTTTCGCTTGCCGCAAAGGACATAAAGGAAGCGAAAGTTCAAGCCGGCGTCGGGTGCGGCTTAATTTTTGCGCAATACGAGCGCGAAGCGGAATCCGTCCGGGATGAAGCGGGCGCACCGCAGGGCGAACAGCCGGATTCTCGCTCAAATGAAGGGGTTAAGGGGGCGTTGCCCCCTTGCGGGGGTTCAGGGGCGGAGCCCCCGAGAACTTCGGGAGCAGTCGAATCTCCTGCAACCTCCGACCGCGTTCTGTGCCGATTTTCGATGTCGGGGCTGAAACAGGCGGGCGAGTTTTGCAAAATCGTAAATTTCTACATTGAATCCGGCGAGGCGGCGTTTCCCGACGAACCGGAAAAATTTGTGTGCGAACAATGCGGCCGCCCCATGATTGCTGAAATTTCGGTGTGCGTATTTTGCTACAGCAAATTCAGCGTGATTAAGCGCGCAATGGGA
Organism: Defluviitaleaceae bacterium; assembly: GCA_009781765.1. Lineage (GTDB taxonomy): Bacteria > Bacillota > Clostridia > Lachnospirales > WQUN01 > WQVC01. The sequence goes on from WQVC01000102.1 coordinate 3,704, forward strand.
TTTTTAAAACCGTATTGGAAAACCGTCACGTTTTCGCAAATTTTAAGCACGTTGTCGCTGATTTCATTTATGTTGCCGCCGGTTATTATTCAGCGGCTCATTGATACGCATTTGCAGCCCGAGGGCGCAGAACCCTTCGGAACATGGGCGCAAATCGGAATTTTTGCGGGCGCGTTGCTGATTTCGCGAATTATCGGCGAAGGCGTAACCATCATCGCGGCGCGGCGTTATAATCGCGCAACAATTTCCGTTTTTGCCGACATGCGCACAACCGCGTACAAAAAACTGCAAAGCCACTCGATGTCGCTGTTTGCAAAGCGCACCCCCGGCGATTTAATTCGCCGCATCATGGAAGACACCGACACTGTCGGCGAATTTCTCGTAGACCTCGCACGGTGGGTTACGGAAATGCTCTTAATGTTCACAATCACGTCGATTATTTTATTTATCGCGGATTGGCGGCTCGCGCTTCTTGTGCTTGCGCCGGTGCCGCTTGTAATGCTTATCATGTGGGGATGCCAAAAATTTTTGTACGCCCGTTTCGAGCGTCAATGGCGCAAATCGTCCCGCGTAAATTCCATTTTGCACGATATTATCAAAGGCATTCGCACCGTAAAATCTTTCGGCAACGAACGCCGCGAAATTAAAAAATATGCCAAAGCAAATCACGACCTCGCCGCGATTTCTTCCGACAACGAAGTGCTTTGGGCGTGCATGTTTCCGCCGCTGACCTTTCTTGTAAGCGTCGGCGAATTTTTAGTTTTGCTCGTCGGCGGATGGATGGTTCTGAACGGCACTTTGCCGCTCGGCGTAATGGTGATGTTCACAATGTATCTTTGGGCGATTTACGAGCCGCTTCGTTGGCTTGTGAACGTGCCGCGTTGGCTCGCTAACACCACCACAAGCATGGTCAAAGTTTTCGAACTTCTCGACGAAGAAAGCGAAATTAAAAAAGCCGCCGCGCCGAAAGATGTTCCCATTACCGGCAAGGTGGCGTACAACAACGTGTTTTTCGGCTACAAATCATACGAGCCGGTTTTAAAAGGCGTGAATCTCGAAATCAAACCCGGCGAAATGATTGGGCTTGTGGGCAAATCCGGCGTCGGCAAATCCACGCTCATTAACCTCGCAATGCGCCTCTACGACCCCAACAACGGCAGCGTCAAAATAAACGAAACCGACCTTCGCGACATGACGCCCGCGCATTTGCACGAAAATACCGGCGTTGTGTTTCAAGACAGCTTTCTTTTTGCCGGCACATTTTATGAAAATATCGCCTACGGCAAAAACGGCGCGACCCTGGACGACGTAATTTCCGCCGCGCAAGCCGCAAACGCCCACGATTTTATCACGCAAAGCCCCGACGGCTACATGACGCTCATAGGAGAAGGAGGGCAATCCCTCTCCGGCGGCGAGCGTCAACGCCTTGCAATCGCCCGCGCAATCATAAAAGACCCCGATATTCTCATTCTCGACGAGGCGACCTCCGCTCTCGACGTAGAAACCGAATCCGTAATTCAGGAATCCCTCGCCCGCATCACGAAAAATCGCACAACAATTGCCATCGCCCATCGCCTTTCAACCCTTCGCAACGCCGACAGGCTTGTTGTTCTGGACAAGGGCGGCGTTGCCGAAATCGGCACACACACAGAACTCTTGCGCAAAAAAGGAATTTATTTCGACCTCGTTACCGCGCAACGCAAAAGCAGCAGGGATGATTGAATAAAATAATACCGAGTTCGCGGGACTCCGCCCCGCACCCCGGAAACTTTTGAAAAAGTCTCATCAAAACTTTATCAAAAAACCGCGCAAAGCGCGGTTTTTTAGTGTTTTGCCCCGCTTTTCCAAAAGCGGGCAGGGTGCGGGGGGCCGGTCGTTCGCTTCGCGAACTGCTCGCCCATGCATCCCGGACGGAGTCCCCGCGACTTTAATTTATAAAAAAAATCCGTTGTTAATTCGTAATTGTTTGCTCGGTTTCTTTGTCGAAAACGTGAACGCGCTGCGTGTCGAGAGCCATTGTGATTACATCGCCGGATTTGGCGGTGGAACGCGGGTTTACGACTGCCGTCATTTGCTGGCCGGCAGTTACGAGATAGAGGTTGATTTCCGGCCCGAGAAGTTCGGTAACTTCAACGTCACATTTGATAATCGAGTCGGGGGATTGTGAAAGGAACATTTCTTCATCATGGAGGTCTTCGGGGCGAATGCCCATAACAACGGTTTTTCCGTCGTAGCCGCCTTCGATGAGAGCCTTGGCTTTAGCTTCGGGGAGCTTTATGGGATGCTCGCCGAACATAAGGAAGCAATCCGAACCTTCAACTTTGCAGGTTACATCCAAGAGGTTCATTTGCGGCGAACCGATAAACCCGGCCACGAACAGATTTTTCGGGCGATTGTACAGGTTTACGGGGCTGTCAACCTGTTGCGCAACGCCGTCTTTCATTACAACGATGCGCGTTCCGAGGGTCATAGCTTCGGTTTGGTCATGGGTTACGTATATGAAGGTTGTTTGCAGTTTTTGGTGGAGCTTTGTAATTTCTGTACGCATTTGAACGCGGAGTTTCGCGTCGAGGTTCGACAGCGGTTCGTCCATGAGGAAAACTTTCGGCTCGCGCACGATTGCGCGCCCCATTGCAACACGCTGACGCTGCCCGCCGGAAAGTGCTTTCGGCTTGCGGTCGAGAAGGTGTTCGATGTCGAGGATTCTTGCGGCTTCGTGTACTCTTTTTTCGATTTCGGCTTTGGGCGTTTTGCGCAGTTTCAAGCCGAACGCCATATTGTCGTGTACGCTCATGTGCGGGTAAAGCGCGTAGTTTTGGAAAACCATTGCGATGTCGCGGTCTTTCGGCGCAACGTCGTTCATCAGGCGGTCGCCTATGTACAGCTCGCCTTCTGTTATCTCTTCAAGCCCCGCTATCATGCGCAGCGTTGTTGTTTTTCCGCAACCCGACGGCCCTACGAAAATAATAAATTCCTTGTCGGCTATTTTCATGTTGAAATCCGTAACGGCCACAAAACCGTTCGGGTACTTTTTCACGATGTTTCTGAGTTCTAATCCTGCCATAACTCCTCCTGTTTTTTGACGCCTGCATTCGCACATCGCGCCATGATTAGAAATGTTACAATTATATTACAAAAAAACAACCGGGCTGTCAATTGTAAATTAACTCAAAATTCGTGCTTGGTTTCTGTAGGATTCCACAAGTGCGGCGGAAAAATTCCCGGAAGCTGTGTTCCGTTACCGAAGCAAGCTCATTCGGATAACGGGCGAGGGGGAACCAAGCAGTGATAACACGAAATAATTTTATGGGTGCAGAGCAGCAGAGCGACTTTTTACATATTCACAATAAGCATATAAAATGTCGCAGGCACTGCTCAATGCAGAGATTTATCCGTATTACGACGCCGCCTTGGGGATTTTGATTTCTTTAAGTGATATTGTCGCACCGTATGCGGAAAATACATCTGCAAAGGCGGCGGAATTTCTTCCGTAGTAGACGGCACAACAAGACATCGGCGCACCTTTATTATTTTCATCGCCGTCAATAATAAATTTTAGTCGCGTATCATATAAAAAACATATTGATGCCGCAATCGGGTAAACGTATTTTTTCCAGTGAGACGTGTTTGTTGCAACGGGCACCAGCGCAATAATTTCATTATCATATTTTTTGTGTGAATCGGAAATTTTTTTAAACCAATCTCGAATTGTGGTGCCGCGCACTCTGTCTGCTCCGTATGGCGGATTAACGTAAATTGTCGGATAATTCCATTCCGCACATAACCCATCCGTTTCCGGAAGCAAAAATTCCACATCGGCATTGACTATGGAAAATACACTTGAGCATGGGTCTAAATCAATCTTGCCGCCCCATACATGTTTAATCGCATCAACATATTTTTTCGGCGTACACCAATCTTTATTTTTTGTAACGGCTTGTCGACCTGCAGACATCGTCTACACCTCCAATCCGCTTAAAATAATCAGCATTTCGTTTAGCACTCGAATATTTCGTTCTTTCGGTGCGATTACGTTAAACCACGTTTCAATTTCCGGCAAATTGTCGATAAAATACGCAGTTAATACGGCATCAGCTTCGCAATCCATGTTTGTTTTCGTGAATCGGTTAGATTTTTTTTCTTTCTCATAACTCTTTTCGAACGCATTTTTTACCGCGCCGAATTCGTCGTTTCCGCTAATAACATTTTGGATGAACGATGCAAGCCCTTCGTCGGTAAGAAACAGCAACCAATCATATGACTGCGACAAAACTTTCATTTCCTTATTTTGATTATCAGAGGTAAACCAATTGCCATGATTGCTTACAATGCCGACAGTCAAGATAAAATTTTTAAGCAGGTCGATGTCGTGCTTAAAGACAGCATTTTCAATAAAAGCATAATAATCATCAAAAAACTCGAAGCCGCCGCTACGTTCAATTGCCGCACCAATTTTGCCGTTGTTTAACCGAACACGCTGAACGGAAGATACACTTCGCGCAACATACGAGCCTTGCTTTGCTTTTTCAATTGTTTGCGGCCCCTTTTTCATTCCCTCTTCCACCCCGACACGTTTACATTCAAACATGGCATATGGCTTATCGGAAAGTTCGTAAATCTGAATATTTTTCCTGTCGCCGGAAAAATATGCATTACAAAACGACGAACCCGAAAACGCAATCGTACAAGCGTTTTTAAGCACGTCGTCTTTCAGCAAATTTCGAGCCGACTTTGTCTTTTGGAAACTCGACGGCAATTTTGCATTATTAAAGATAAACGTTGATGAAACAGTAGCATTCGGAACAGCCGAAATGATATCGAGCAGTTTACTGTGGTGAAAAGTAAACTCAACATTGTGTACTATTTCGGTATTTGCATATTCAGGCAGCGGTCGCTCAATAGCTGTTCTGTATTCATGCCCCCAAGCCTTGATAAGATAAAAAGCCACAATTTCAACAATCGTACCCAACGCTCTGCCTGCCGCTTTTTTTGACGACGCAGCATGTGAAAAGGTTGATTTTGACAACAAATTTTGCAGCTTATCTATGGATAAATATGACATGCATTCCTCCGGTATGTACCGGACTTTTATTTGAAATCGCGCAGTGCCGAGTTCGGAAGAAGTCCGTTTAATGATGCCCATTATATTATCCTCAGCAAAAATTTGCAAAAATCCTTCGCAACGCATAATTTTCCGATTTCTGCAAAAAGTACATACATGATACAGGATTATAAAGGTCAAAAGCCGTCGGTTAATATCGACGACAATATCGCCCTCATAAAAGGGCTTTTCGGCGACTCGCAAGATTTTGTAGGGCGCGAGTTTCGTCCGGGCGGTGCGGGTGCGCCGCGTCTTTATATGGCGTACTTTGACGCGATGACGAATCGCGAAGCCATGGATTTCACCGTGATTCGCCGTCTTTTTGACATGGATTGGGCGTCGCTGCCCACGCATTTGCCGAGCATCTACGAAACCATGCGCGACCGCGGAATCGCTACAACGGACATTTCCGAATCCGACGACATGTTCGACATCTTATATTTCATTCACGCCGGCGACACCCCCGTTTTCATCGACGGCTGCGACAAATGCGTTATCGTCGCAACGCGCGGATTTCCCAACAGGGGCGTTCAATCCACCGAACTCGAAGTTGTTGTGCAGGGTTCGCGCGAGGCTTTTTCCGAAGTCATGCGCTTTAACACCGCGCTGATTCGGCGACGAATTCGCGACAATAATTTAATCGTGAAGCAATCGAAACTCGGCTCGCGCAGTTTAACCGACATCGCCGTCGTTTATATGAAGGACATCGCTCGCCCCGAGGTTGTTGCCGAGGTCGAACGACGCCTCGAAGCCATCGACATCGACGGCGTTTCCGACAGCGGCTGCGTCGAACAATTTATCGAAGAAAGTTGGCTTTCACCGTTTCCGCAGGTTCAGCTCACCGAGCGTCCCGACAAAGCCGCGTCGTCGCTGCTTGAAGGGCGCGTGGCAATTATCGTTGATAATTCGCCGTTTGTAATTATCGTTCCCGTCACGATGAATTCATTCTTTCAAGCATCCGAAGATTATTATTCCCGCTGGCAGGTTATGAGCATCACCCGCTTTTTACGCTTCGTGGGCGCATTCACCGCCATCGCGCTGCCCGGACTTTACATGGCCATCGCGCTCTTTCACCCCTCCATGATTCCGCTGCTGATGGTTTCGCGGCTCGCCGAAGCCTCGCAAGCAGTCCCCTTCCCCGCCGTTTTGGAATTTTTGCTTCTCGACGCCGCGTTTGAACTTCTGCGCGAAGCCGGCATTCGCCTCAAAAGCGCGAGCGGCGGAACAATCGGCATCGTGGGCGGCTTAATTATCGGCCAAGCCGCCGTTGAAGCCGGCCTCGTAAGCCCGATTGTTGTAATAATCGTCGCGCTTACCGGCATTTGCACCTTTGCGATTCCCAGCGTGTCCCTCGTTTACGGCTTTCGTTTGGTGAAATATTTTGTTCTCGCGCTGTCGGCATTTTTCGGATTTTTCGGATTCACAATCGCGATGCTTGCCGTTCTCGCGCATTTAGCGGGATTGCGCAGCTTCGGATTCCCCTACCTCATGCCCTTCGCCGCATCCGAAATGAACAAATACGAAGACTTAAAAGACAGCTTATTCCGCTTCCCGCTGTTCAGCCTGAAAAAACGCCCGTTTTTCGCAAATCAAGACCAAGCCGCGCGCGTACGCCAAGACAGTTAGGTTTTCGGGGGCTTCGCCGCGCGTCAAACGCGCAATGAACACCGGGAGCAAATGTAAGAAGCTACACATTCCCTCGAAGCCGAACAGGCTTTGGAGAGTGTTGAAAAATTGTCCTTAACAAAACTTTTTACGGAGGCTGTTCATGTCATCCAACGAAAAAATCACGATGCGCCAATTGCAAGTTATGCTTATTATCAGCGCGATGGGAACGGGCGCGGTTGTTTTGCCGCGTCGTGCGGCGGAATTTTTGCCCGTGCAGAACGTGTGGGTGATTGCCGTTGGCGCAGCAATTGCCGCCGTCGTGGTGGGCGTACTGATTTCTGCGGCGGCGCGGGCGGCCCGCGATGCTTATGATTTTCGTGATAATTCCCGTGACAACCGAGACCTTGGGGACTCCGTCCCCAACCCCCTGCAAGGGGGCAACGCCCCCTTGACCCCAACAGAGAAACCGCGCGAAGCGCGGTTTCTCAATAAAAGTTTTGATGGGGGTTCGGGGGAAACTTTTTCAAAAGTTTCCCCCGAGAATGTTTCCTTCATAGCAAC
>WQVC01000103.1 GCA_009781765.1 Defluviitaleaceae bacterium
GGTTCTATCAAGCTCCACAGCGTGTCCGTTATATCGTGGCGGTGGCATGATTCATTCACGGAGATTACCCCCTTTGGGTTTTCTCCATTATATCATTTCGCTTTTGACGACACACCCTAACAGGGATAAGTTTGCCACGACAGGAAAATGCATGTCAAGTACAAAATCGTTAAAAGCGCATCCATTAGTAAGTGATGTTCTCGTCGTTCAGGGAGTGTTCCCACTTACGATAATGCACGGATTTTGAGGCGAATTTTCGCCAATTGAAGAAGTTTGGACGCCGCTTGCCGGCGACAAGCGAGGAAAAACTGACGAAAAGTGGCGAAAACTTCACCCAAAAGACGGGCGTCAGCGGATGTGGGAACATGCCCTAATTTCATGCAGTTGTGAATATGAATTACGTCACATCCCAACGAAGCCGGTATCCGCAATAAACTTCCAAACAACAAAAAAAGCCCGGCATCACCGGACTTTTTCACTTCAACAATTAAGTCGAGGAATCCCTGTTCGGAATCCCCCGAAAGGTTATACATATGCCGGCTTCACACCCTAATCCGTCAAAACAAGAGCGTCGTCGTAAAGTTTTTCGACTTCGGCGGAGGGCTTTTTCGTGAGCAAAGTCACAATAATCGCAACGGCGAGACTCGTGAAAAACGCCGGTACGATTCCGAAAAGTCGCCCGATATTAAGAATTTGCGCCTGCAATTCCGTGGGAATATGTTCGGCGGCGGTTGCGATGTAACCTGCTTCGATTGCGGCGGCCGCAGCGTTCGCAACAGCCGAACGAGTAACCATAACCGCGCCCGCCCAAACGGAAGCAACGGTTGTTCCGGTAACGATGCCGGAAATCGCGCCGGGCAAATTAAACCGCTTCCAGTACAACGAAAGTATCATCGCCGGCCCGAAAGCCGCGCCGAAAACGCCCCACGCATTGCCAACGATGTCCATAATTGTGCCGCGTCCGGGCCACAGCGCGATTGCAGTTGCAACAACGGCAACAAGCAAAACAACTGCGCGCCCCATCCAAATGAGTTCGGTTTTGCCGGCATTTTTTCTGATAAGCGGCTTGTAAATATCCGCCACGAAAGACGACGACGCAACGAGAAGTTTCGAGTCTGTCGAACTCATTGCGGCGGAAAGAATTGCCGAAAGCAAAACGCCGGAAACAACCGCCGGGAAAATCCAACGCGCAAGCACGATGAAAACCGTTTCGCCGCCGCCTGTTCCGACCGCGCCGGGCGCACCGAGCGAAACGCCGTGATGCCCCAAAAATACGCGCCCTAAAATTCCGGCCGCAACCGCCGCCGAAAGAATCAGCAAATTCCAACCGATTGCAATTGCCGCGCTTTTTTTGACCTCGCTTTGCTTGCGAATGGCCATGTAGCGCACAATAATATGAGGCATTCCGAAATAACCCAAGCCCCATCCGAAGCCGGTTAAAATATGCGAAATGCTTTCCCAGTCAAAACGACCGGTGAAGAGGAAATTCCAATACGTGTCAGGGAAAACCGTTGCGGCAAACGTTCCCGGCGACAGCGCGAAAAGCACAAAAAACGGCGCGGCCATAAGCGCGAGAAGCATCAATCCGCCTTGGAAAAAGTCCGAAACGGAAACGCCTTTAAACCCGCCCAAAAATGTGTAAAAAATAATCAGAATCGCGCCGATAATCATGCCGAGTTCTTGGCTCATGCCGAAAACCATGTTAAAAAGCACACCGCAAACTACGATGTGCGCAATCGAATATGCCGCAAACGCCACGATAAAAACCACCGCGCAAATGCATTGCAAAACCTTGCTTTCCGTGATGAACCTGTTCGTAAAAAACTGCGGAAGGGTAATCGAATCCTTTGCCGCAATCGAAAACTGCCGAAGCCGAGGCGCAATAAAAATCCAACTTAAAATGTAGCCGAGAGCAAGCCCGATTGCAATCCATGCGCGGCTCATGCCGAACCAATAAATCGAGCCGGGCAACGCCAAAAGCACCCACGCGCTCATGTCGCTTGTTCCCGCCGAAAGTGCGGAAACCCACGGCCCCATTTCGCGGTTTCCGAGATAGTATTCCTTCTCGCCGCCGCCTTTCGACTTTATGAAAAAGTAAACTCCGAAACCCATCATTATTACGATGTAAATTACAAACACAACAATTTCCGCCGCATTAACTCTGCCCAAAATATCGGCGGGGTAGTATCCGTTTCCGTTCATACGCTTGCTCCTCAACATTTTTCTCTGAATTTTACACCAAATACAAATTTTTGCAAATTCGTTGCGCTACTGATTCTTCTCCGGGTTTTCGGAGGTCGCCTCTATTGCGACAATTTTCAAATTCGGGTTATCGACGAGGCGAATAATTTCGCCGCTGTCGTTGATGCGAATAACGGGACGTCGCCGTTGCGATGTTCCGCCGTCGATAACGGTTGCCGAACGGTTGTCGGAAAGCTGAACAACCGTGCCGTTAGGGTAAAACACCAATTTATCAAAGAGAGCCTGCAAAACCTTGCAATCGAAAAATTTATCCCTGTCTTCAAAAATCCGGTCATATGCATCGTCGGGAAGATTCGGGTCGCGGTACGAGCGAAACGATGTAAGCGCGTCGTAAACATCCGCAACGGCAATAATTTTGCAAAAAAGCGGGATTTCGTCGCCTTTGAGTTTATCCGGATAACCCGTTCCGTCAACTTTTTCGTGATGATGCCTGATGGAATGCCACAATTCTTCGTCGCCGACATCGTTATCTTTTAAGAGGGCTGCGCCCAATACCGGATGCTCTTGTACGGCGCGGCGTTCGTCGTCGGTCAACAGCCCTTTTTTATTGATGATGTCCGACGAAACCGCCGATTTGCCGATGTCGTGCATCATGGCGCAACGCCCGAGGCGAAAAAGTTCGTCGTCGCTCATTCCCAACTTGCGCCCCGTTGCCATCGCAAGCAACGAAACGCTCAGGCTGTGATGATACGTATAATCGTCGTACGATTTTAAGTCATTTATGTGAACAAGGCTGTCCGGGTCGGCCGAAATAACCTCAATGAGGTCTTGCACGACGGATTCTATATTGCGCACACATTTATACGCCGTGGTTTTGTTTACAACCTCGCATGAAAAGCACGAAAATAATTCCTTCACGCCCGCAACAGCTTCTTCTTTTAATTTTTTGTCCAAAATTGCGCACGGAGGCGCGTCGGGGGATATGTTTGCGGGCGCATCGGAAGGCTTGGGCGCGGGCTTGTTTTCGGGTGCGCCGGCAGGCTCGCTCGCAGACTTACTTTTTTCCTCCGCATCAATCGCAATATGTGCGAGCGAAACATTGGAATTAACAACAACCGATTGCACGTCTTTTTCCGCCATTCGAGCAATCAGAATGTCGGTTAATTTCGTGTTGCCCGGGCTTATCATCATTCCCATAGATAAGTACACCGGCTCGGCAAGAATCATGCCGGGTTCGGCATGTTCAATTTTTATCCGGTATGTATTCATACTATCGCCAACTTTCTGTAAGATACAGCGAACGACTTTGAGAAGCCCGTTCGCGATACGTTAATTTATACCGGAACTTATTCGGTTTCACAACCATAAGTCAGAATTAACCGCTACGCTTTCAAGCGTTTTTTCGCGTAAACCCGACCGAAAGACGGGCGTTAGCGGATGTGAGAACACTCCCTGAATTGCTCTGTAGTAATTTTTATTTGCGCACAACTTGCAAATTTGACCAAAATCGCCGAATCCGGCAATATATCGTCGAATTTCATCACGAAAGGACAAACTCTCATGCGCGCACACATACCCGGCAGGATGCCGGAAAGCAACGGGGTTTCCGGATACTCTCGCACAATGCCCACGCGACGCCGCAGACCGCCTCGCCGGCATCGTTCCGGGGGCAAGCGCGGCAAATGGTTTTTTCTCGCAACGCTTGCGATTTTGATTTTCGCGCTGATTTACATATTCGCGGGCGACAGAATTTTCACCCGTATCGAATCGCTTTTGTTCCCCGCGCCCGATGAAATTATCGTTACGTTTTTGGATGTCGGGCAGGGCAAAAGCGTTGTTTTGCGTTCGCAGGGCAACACGGTTTTAATCGACGGCGGCGAACATCATGCCCGCAGCGTTGTCAGCAGATACCTGACCGGCGCGGAAATTACGCGCATTTGCTACGTTGTTGCAAGCCACCCTCACAGCGACCATATCGGCGGACTTGTGCAGGTGCTTCGCGATTTTGAAATCGGAAGCGTCATAATGCCCGATATTTCCTACGACGAACACAGCACGCCGGCGTACGCAAATTTTCTCGAAGCAATTTACACGAACGATGTGCCGGTAATTTTTCCGTCGCCGGGCGACAGGCTGCTTGCGGGAATTATCGAACTCGAAGTTCTTTCGCCGCACCCCGGAATGTTTTCGATTAACGACCGCTCAATTGTGCTGCGGCTTTCTCACGGGCGGACGTCGTTTTTATTCACCGGCGACGCCGAATTCCCCGCCGAGCAGCGAATGCTCGCAGAACGCGCAAATTTATCCGCCAACGTATTACACGCAGGGCATCACGGCAGCCGAACTTCAACGTCGGAAGCGTTTTTGACTGCCGTTGACCCGGAAATTGCCGTAATCAGTGCCGGCGCGAATAATCGCCATGGTCATCCGCATCGCGACGTCACCGACCGCCTCACCGCGCACGGCATAAAAATTAAACGCACCGACGAACTCGGCACAATTCAAATGATTACCGACGGTCGAGCGATACGTTTCGCGCCGTGAGTTAATAATTGATGCTTTCGGGGGCTTTGCCCCCGAACCCCCACCCGCTTTTTGAAAAAAGCGGGGCAAAAACTTTAATAAAAATCGCGCGTACGCGCGATTTTTTGATGGGGTCAAGGGGCTGACAGCCCCTTGCAGGGGTTCGGGGACGGAGTCCCCGAGGTTTATTTTTAAAGAAAAAATTCCGCCAAATTCGCCTGCGCATTCAAAAACGGCACAATAATCGGCTCGGCACTTGTCATAAGCGTGGTCACTCCGGGGCCGTGTCCGGCGATAACGCTTCCGCCGTGCACAACAACCCCGATTGTACACGCGCCGGCGCGAAACGAACGCCCGAAGCGAGTATCGGCGTCGGTAATTGCAACGATGTCGCCGAAGCGTAAATCCCGCAGACCGTATTTTTCAACGCTGGCGTCGTCGAACATCGTGATGTCGTAATCGCCGCGCGCACTTGTCGAATGCCCGATTCCCGACCCCATAAGTTTTGCGGGAATAATTTTCGCAACTCCGATGTGTAATTTTTCGTCGGAATGCGCTCCGGAAGCATGTGATTCCTGCCCGCCGCCGGAAGCCGTTACGGCTTCGAGGGAATGTGCCGCATCCGAAAATTTGTCTCCGGCGTCAAAAAAAATCATTTTTTCAAGCAACAGCGGACTCATGTTGCGCAACTTCACCTGCGGATAATCCAAAAGCTCCATGCCTTGCCCGGTGGCCTTTATGCTTATTGTGTCGCCGATATTTAATTTCTCCAAAGTTTCTGAGGGGAAGTAAATCAGCAAATGTTCGCATCCGCCGTGTTTTCCGGTAACGAAACCGATGTCGCCCTTGGCGTCGCCGGAACGCACGCGCGCCTCGTTGCCGATGCACGAAAGCACGGTGAACGCTTGGTTGAAATCGTCTTCTTTGTTGCGGGCGGAAACGCCGGGTTCTAAATGGTCGGCAACCCAATCAATGCAGGAATCTCCTATTTTTGCATTGTATGTAATGCCGCCGGTGCCCTGAAGCCAAACTACTTCGCCGTTTGCGGTAACGCGCCCCGCCGCGCCGCCCCTCGGATGGCACACCGCCCCCGAAACGGAAACTACGGGTAATTTGTTTGCATTTGTTTTCACTGAAATCGCTCCTTTTTTTAACCGGATGCAAAATTTTAATTTTGTATCGGTCTTATTGCCTCTGTGTTATGATTATGTCATAATCAAGGCAATTTTTCACAGGCGACATATTAAATTTTCGAACGTCGCCAATACAAGGAGGAAAAATCTCATGCGTTTAATAACAAGAGCAGATTTTGACGGCTTGGCCTGCGGCACAATTTTACTCGAGCTCGGAATAATTGATTCGTGGAAATTTGTTCACCCCAAAGACATTCAAGACGGCAAAATCAAGGTAACGGAAAACGACGTACTTACAAACGTACCTTACGCAGCCGGCTGCGGCATGTGGTTCGACCACCATGCAAGCGAAATCGAGCGTATGGGCGATACCGCCGTTGAAGGCTCGCGCTATCTCGCGCCCAGTTGCGCCCGAATTCTTTATGACTACTACGGCGGCGAAAGTCGCCTCTCGCACATGGACGAAATGATTAAAGCCGTAGACAAAGTTGACGCCGCGCAGCTTACCGTTGATGAAATAACCGACCCCAGGGGTTGGATAATGCTCGGCTTTATAATGGACCCGCGCACCGGTCTCGGGCGGCATAAGGAGTTTTCAATCGGCAACTGGGAACTCATGGAGAGCCTCATGGAAAGCTGCCGCGATTACACAATTGATGAAATTCTCATGCTTCCCGACGTAGCCGAGCGCGTTGAATACTACAAACAACAAACCGCCGACTTTCGCAAAATGATTTTGGACAATTCCCGCACCGATGAAAACGTAATCGTAACCGACCTTCGCGGCATCCCCACAATTCACACGGGCAATCGCTTCCTTTTATACAGCCTGTTCCCCGAGCAGGACATTTCCATTTGGATAATCGAAGGCTTTTCCGATAACTGCGTAATCGCCGTAGGGCACAGCATAATTAAGCGCACGTCAAACGTTGACGTCGGACGCATCATGGCGAAATACGGCGGCGGCGGACACACGCAGGTCGGCACATGCCAAGTCCCCCACGACGAATCCGACTCCGTTATCGACGAATTGATTGCGCTTTGCAAGTGAAAAGTTCGACGAAAATAATAAAAACCGCGCATCTGCGCGGTTTTTTGATGTGAGCATTACATATAGTGAATCAACTTGATTTGCGTCCCGTCGGCGTTAAGTGCATTGTGGTGAGCGACCGGTGTTTTTCGCAGAAAAACACATCGAGCGAACCGCTTACGATGCCATAGCCGACGGGACGCTTCCTGATTTGATTCACTATAGATTTTACGGCAACGGCAACACCACGTACCTGCTGCTTTTCGGAAATTCATCGGGGCGAAAGGTTTGAATGATATATTTATCTTTTTTGTCAAACCTGATTGTAACAGACTTTGAAAAATTTTCTCCGCCCGGTGGTTTTTCGCAAATAATAAGGCTTGCTTTGCATTTGCGAATTTCCTGCCAAGTGGAAAAAAGACCGATTCCGCTTCCGCCTTCGTCCGAATGAGTAGTGACGAACTCAAGCCCCAAAACCTCCAATATATTTATTTGAAAAGGGCTACCGGTATCAAGAACAGTGAGTTCGAAGCAATCGCCGACCATACCGAGAACCATATAAACGCGGGGGTATTCACTGCCCCCGTGCCTGATAGCAATCAAGGCATTTTTTAAATGGCGTGCAATCATGGTTCTCAGCACATCCGCAGAAACAACGCCGTCAATCATTTCGCGAATGTTGCCGTTAAGCCTCACCCCGAAAGCTATCCCGTTCGTATGAAACACCCCGTTATAATAATCAATCGACTCATCCACTTTAACTATGTTTGTTTCAGGCAACGGCATTTTGGGTATTTTATCGGGGTCAATATCTTCCGGCGTTATAACGAATAATTTTCTTAAGTCGTCGAGAACGGCATCAATCAGCGACATGAATTTGTCATCCTGAAGATTCATGCTTTCTGCCCGCATTTTAATTTTGGACACGGTACGATGCATGATGGTGGCATTTTCACCACCATTATGATTAGCAACCCTAAATGCCTTCAAGAACTCCTCTAATTCCTGAATTTTTTTGGCCGATTGTTGCTCTGTATGTGCGTGATTATTTTTATCCGTTTCCACAGAAGCCGCCCTCCAATACCGCAATTTCAATATATTCCCGAACCGGTGGCATAAAAACTCCTCCACGACTTTATTTTACAACAATAAAAACCTGTATTCAACTTTATTTTACAGTAATTTCTTAATTTTATCCGCATAGAATCTTATGAACTCTGTCGGAGTAGGCGCACCGGTTTCAGCCGTTATAGGGGCGGTGTAATGAATCGAAAGTTCATCCGCATTGCCCTTGTCCCATGCGCTGTTTATTGCTGTCTGTACGTTTCGTATCACACTTGAGTAAGTAATGTCGGCCTCATCCGCAACATGATTATATACCGCATTTGAGTCCGTCGCTTTTTTATTTATTAAGAGGAATATCGCATCAGCAGCATGTGTGCGTCCGTTATATTTAACACTCATGTTAATTTGATTCAGCTCATCATTGATAAGCGACCTGATACGCTCATCTTTTTCGGATTCTGTCTCTTCCCACTCCGTTGCGACATTTGTTCCGATGCCGCCTTGGGCTCGCCACATGTCCAATAAATCATCAATAACAACTTTAGGCGAAAAGCCTTTTTGCCGCTTGTAATAAATGAGCTCGACTCCGAAATCTCTTATTTCGTTGTAAGTCACTGCCGACATAGTGTTTGTCACAACAACAATTATCGGTCTTGGCTCGTAGCCTTGAATTTTTTGCAAGTAATCCTTGCCTCTACCCTCACCTTTATGAAGCTCAAGGTCTAAAATAACCGCATTGATACTCTCCACAGCTTGTTTTGGTCTTTTTTTGCCCAATGTAAAGTCCGCCGCCTCTGAGCTGGAATCTGTCATATTCAGGCATATTTTCTCATCGTATTCAGCCTTAATAAGAGCCTGAAATTTTTGTATATCGGTCGGTTCATCTTCTATAAACAAAAGACTCATACGATTGTTCATATAACTTCATCCTCTCCGCAGCACATATTTCTAATTTTAACATAATTCCGTTACATGTCTATAATTTGCAGAACAAAAGATGCAAAAAAAAATTTTTTGCACACATTTACACATATTTTCCGACAATTAGTTCATCTGTCCGCCGGCAAGTTCAAAACTGTTTACTTTTGAACTTCAGAAAAACTTCCCGTGAACTTACAAGCACTAACCATTAAAAAACAAAATGCCGTTTCGTTTAAAAACTGAAGTCCGATAATTTTAAAACAGTTCAAAAACTGAAGTCCGGTAATTTCTAAAATTTTACAGCGAATACATTTACACACCGTTTTCAAAAAAACATGTTCACCTCCGGCTGAAGGAATCACTGAAACTGCACTTATGCGCCTGCGCTCGCAACACTTCCCAAACAGCAATGGCACCGAACCGACTTTCCATTAGAATGCCTCCGTTATCTTTAATTCTATATTTTTGATAAGGGAGTGCATATTTATGACACTGAAACGAAGATGCGGTTCTTGTAACGGCATAAAACGAAGACAACGGGATAGGTATGAACATACTTATATCAGATTACGCAACACGGAAAATTCTATTTTAAACGAAATCGCAGGTATTGACAGCTTCACAGATTTAAATTTTCGCAGCGGCGGAATTGATGTTCGCTCGCACATGAACGCACTTTCTGAACGCTCCCAACGATTAAACATTTTTGAGGGTACGGAGGAATGATTGCGCATGAACAGTTACGAAGACACGCGCCGTTACGAAAACACGCTCAATTTTTATTATCACCACCATATAGGTAACATCGGAAATTTCGGAGATATTCAGCTCCTGGCTCAGGATTATTACAATAAGAACTATACGGGTTATGCCGAGTACATCAGCTTGAGGCATGTTGCTTTCAGCTCTATTCGCGAAGACTATGCTGAATATTTAAAAGACGCTAAGGACAAAGTTCGGAAAAATATTGACATGAGGGAATCCGTCGAGCCGTGGTCACCCATCACTGTTGATGCCGGCAACAAAATTCCGACTCGTTTCGATGTCATCGTAAAATGCGCGATGATAATCTTAAAGCATCGCGTTTTTGATTATAAAAACAAGACGAAGAGTCAAAGACATGAAATAAATATACGCCGTCCGAATGAGGCGTTTACATCTTATTTGATTTTTAGTTATTTGAGAGCGTGTCGCCCCAACGGCTTTTCTCCTCCTGAATATATTCCGGCTTTTTCCTCCGGGGAATTGAGGGAGAAAAGTATGCGGTACGAAGTATCACTTATAGAACTTTTGTCCAAGTACAGCGATTCCGACAACACGGTATTCCCTGCCGCTGCGCTTGTTCACATTTTACAACTCCTTGATTTGTTCTGATTGATGCTGGCCGCAGGACGTCTCGGTTATTAAAAGCCCTTTCATATTCGAAAGGGCTTTTTTATTGCGAAGGAAACTGCCCCGGCTTCGAGGGAATGCGCGGCAAACAACATGTGTCCCCGCGCAGCGGGAAACGCTCGCTTCGCTCACTGCTGCTATTGGTGTTCAAAGTGCGCTTGGCGCACTTTTTTATTGCGAAGATTTTTGTTGCAGACTAGGTGTAAAGTCCCAGATTGAGGTGGCACGGTTCATCTAAAAAAACGTCGGGATTATCGCCCCAAGATTTGACAATGAATTGATAAGGTGTCATCCCCTTCAAAGTTTTTAGTCGTTTA
>WQVC01000104.1 GCA_009781765.1 Defluviitaleaceae bacterium
ACCATGCAATACCTGTACCACAGCAACACCACGCACCACCCGCCGCATTGCATGAAAGGGGGAAGGAGCATTCGGACACGGCCGACCGAATGCACACCGCCCGAGTGCACACCTTTCGCCCATTGCGGCAACGCAGAGTGAAAACTCTGCACAACCGAAGCGCCCGGGACTTCGGTTACTCACAAAAATGAAATAATCAGAAACAACCACAAAGCGAGCAAAACGTACCGCACAGTGAGGTTTTTCACCTTGCGGCGTATTTTTGCTCGCTTTAATTTTTGCGGAAAAATCATTTACAGATGGCGCGTCAAGGCAGACAGGGCTTAAATAAACCAAGTTTTACAGCCATTTGCGGCATAACTTGTGCAAACAAAAAAGTATAAAAAGGTACACCTTTTTATACTTACCACACGCCCAAAGATTAGCACACGAAAAGCAGCTCGTCAAGATAAATCTTCCAAGTTTTCGCAAGTTTTTGACATTATATGACAAAATTCGTGTGGGGTTAGGTAAGTATAAAAAGGTGTGCCTTTTTATACTTACCTAAAATCCAAAAAAAAGCGGACGCGGCGGATACAGTAAAAGATGAAAGGCGTTGAAATGTATCCCTGAAAACTCAAAAGAAAGGGAAGGGTGGATTATGTGTATTAAAAAACTGATGAAAAGAATTACGTGTTTCATTCTCATTGTGGCATTGGGGGTAAGCACCCCCTTGCTTTTGCCGCGCAATAATGGCATGGACGTTTTCGCATCAACGCATTACGAGGTATATACGGTAAACGATTTGAGCTATGCACTCAGAAGCGCAACGCCGGGCAGGGTAATAAACCTGCATTCAAATCTTACTCTTGGAAATTGGGTGCCTGTGAACTTATCCGGGGCGGCTGCAAGTTTTACGCTTAACGGCAACGGTCATCAGCTCCGGTTTTCTGCAAGCGGCATTGATTCCGGAGGATACGTTGTTGCGGGTTTATTTGGTCACATAAACGGAGGCAGTATCTCCATTAACCGAATCGGGCTTGGAAGCGATGGGGTTTTAGCCAACTCAAACCACCAAACGCACATTTACGCAGGAATGCTTGCGGGGCTTGTCGAAAACACCGGAATCACTATCTCAGAATCTTTTGTTTTCGGGGGAAATGTTACCGCATCCAGAAGCCAACACAATTCGACGGCAGTTACACACGCGGGCGGTTTTTTTGGAGAAATCAGAAACGCAAACGTCAATATCCATAACTCATATTCTAATCTTGCCGGAATAAGAGCGCACACAGATTCAATTGGTCAAAACAATCACTCGGAAGCAAATGCATCGGGTTTTGCAGGCAAGGTTGTGTCGAGTAATTTGCATATTACTAACAGCTACACAGCGGGAGTTGTTGCCACACATTCAAGAGCAGAACGTGCGCAAAACAGCAGAAGATTTACGGGCGGAATTGTTGCAAATGTAGTTGAGGGCGGCGCAGTGTCTGCTCATACTGCTTTAAGAGCAAGTGATTTTCAGCCTGGCTCCGGTAACGGAAGCAATATTCAAAACAATCATGGCATTTTTATTTCTGCTGCTGTCTTGAGAAATCCGAACGCGCAAGGATTCCAAGGATGGGATTTCAACAGTATATGGCAATGGCCGTACCCGTCTTATATTAACAACGGTTACCCCGTTTTACGTGCCTTTGGGTTCTCATCGCCACCGCGAGAAGTTACTGTAACAATTGTGTCTGAAGATATGTCAGCGGGACTTGTGGAAATTAACCAAGGAGGATTTTCCCGTCAGGCATCTGTTCGGGTAATTGAAAATACGCCTGTTACAATCCGGGCAAATCCTACTGTTGGGCGGTATAAGTTTGTTGAATGGATTCCTGTATCAGGAAATACAGACATTGATGACTCGACCGCTCTCGTTACTACTATGACTGCGACCGCTCCCGACGACGCGCATGTGTGGGCGCGTTTTGCTCCGCTCCCGCCGCCGCCCCCGACAGCTACAATTACCACTGCAAACAGCGCGATGGGTATCGTTTCAATTCGTGCAATAACGGGGGATGGAGGTATTGAAACGAGAGATTCTTTTGGCGGGGCAAGTGTTACAGCTGAAGTTGGTCAGTGGATTGAAGCAACGGCCACCCCGCTTGAAGGTTTTGCGTTTGACAGGTTTACCGGAAGCGGTGTTAATAATTTAGATGATTTCACTGATGGTGTAATCAGATTTGACATGCAGCAGCAAGGTGCTTCATTAACTGCACATTTCGTTCAGAGACAAACCCCGCACAGGGTAAGCGTATACTCTAACGACTCTTCTTTGGGTTATGTATCTGCGGTGGTGCGCTTCCAAGGCGGAGTGGGAATTGTTAGGGATGCAGGCTCTGTTATATACGCATACGAAGGAGAGACTGTTGAGCTTACTGCGAATACGCATAGCGGTGAATTTATATCTTGGGAGGCTCAAACAGGCGGCGTTACGCTTAATAATGCAAATTCGAAGGTAGCAACTTTCGTTATGCCGGCATGGCCTGTTTCTGTATCAGGACGGTTTGGCGTAAATACGTTTACCGTAAACGCGACAACTGACTGGACGCGAGGAATCATTGAAATCAGAAGCGAAACTCCTCGCATAATTGATACTTTGTCTTTGGACGCAAGACCGGGAGAGCGGATTTTCCTCGAAGCACGTCCTCTTGATGGCTATAGATTTGATAGATTTGAGATGCGACCGGCACTTGCTTCAATCATATCAACGGGCGTAAATACAGCCGAATTTTCAATGCCGTCAGGTAGTGACTTAAATATTACGGCTTATTTTACAAGACCTGAACCGACACCCGCACCTCCGACGCCCGTGCCTCCGACACCCCCGCCCACACCGCCTCCGACGCCCGCGCCTCCGCCTCCGACACCCCCGCCCACACCGCCTTGGAGGCCGAGACTTAATCCTCCTCCCACTATGCCGGTTTTTAGTGATGTAAGTACAAGCGCATGGTACGCAGGTTCCGTCAGGCATGTAACAACTCTTGGTCTGTTCCAAGGGGTTGGGGGAGGACGGTTTGAGCCTCAATCCAACATGACACGTGCTATGTTCACTCAGGTTTTAGCTAATTTAGATGGCAATCACACCCATATTCGAGATTCACAATCCCCGCAATTCGGTGATGTTAACGCCACTGCGTGGTACTACCAAGCCGTTAATTGGGCTGCATCACAAGGAATAGTCAGCGGTGTAGGAGGTGGAAACTTCGCGCCTGACAGGTCAATCACCAGAGAGGAAATGGCAGTTATGCTTCACAGATTCATGCAGACTAATGATATTAGAGTGCCTATGGCGCAAAGGGCGGGCTTTGCAGACCGTGGTAATATCTCTCCGTGGGCAGAAGAGTCTGTAACGGCGATGCAGTCCGCAGGGATTTTACAAGGTTACAATAACAACTTTTCGCCGAGAAATAATGCTACTCGTGCGGAAGTTGCCACCATGTTTTCAAACTTTATGCAATTAGTGCAGTTAGGACAAAACCATTAAAAAGGAGGAATATATATGTTAAATAAAAGGAACTTGCATTTCATTAAAAAGGTTGTCGCGTTAGCATTGGTGCTTACGATTTCCTTGCCCGCCTTTACAGCGTTTGCGTCTGATAGAGATTTGGGGGAATCGGAAGATTTCATTCTCCGCGCAGAGTACGCCGTTAGAGGGATGGACTTAAATAACTATTTATGGTCATTTGACATTGAGCAAACACTTGGCGAGGGTATAAATGTATCGTCAATTGTAAGCGCATCGACAACAAATCTGGTTCTTATAGAGCTTGATGATTTTTTCATCATTGCAAACCGTGATACCGGAAGAGGATATTTTTACGAATCATTCTCAACAAGGTTGTTGCTCGCACATTCTTCAAGAGGGGGCGCGTATTTGGCCGCAGAGACACGGGCAACCCGGTTTGTACAATGTCCTACCGGACTCGTGCTTTTAATCTACGATTCGGCTGAAGATGCACGCATTGCACATCACTACTTATCATGGGATGAAGATACCGTGATTGCACCGTACATCTATGCACCCGCAGGAGAAATGATTACGTTGGTGAACTACTCTGACCCGCAGGCGGTTAGTCTCGGCATTTACCTTGGATTTTTGAGGGGATGGGAGATTGTTGGGTCACGCAGTATCCTCATTGGCACAGCAATAATTTCTGCAGTAGGGGTAGTTTTGGCTGCATCAATAACGGCAGGTTCAAATATTCATATCGCAAACCAAAACAACCAGAGCAATAGCGGAGGAAGCCAAAATAACAACCCGAATAATAACGGAGGATGGAGCAATACTCCTCCTGGCCCGTCAACGCAACAACGACTGACGCTGACAGTCACTGCCGGCAGGGGCGGTCACGTATTCGGAAACGGGACTTTTAACAGAGGTGATTGGGTAACTATTCAATCACAACCGGCATCCAATGACTTTAGGTTTATCGGGTGGTATCGCAATGGTGTTTTCTTTAGTGCTAGCCCGACATACGGATTTTATATTCAGCAAAGTCAATCAATAGAAGCCCGATTTGTTCAATACTCTCAATCTCATCCGCAACCGGGTACTACCGGGCAAGTAAACATTTTTGTCACCACTACGCCTTCAAACGGAGGGACAGTGGAAGGTGCTTGGACAAGGCAACGTTCCTTGACAGTGAACCGCAATTCGCAAGTTTCATTGCGTGCGGTGGAAAACTCAAATGCAAATTTTGTTTTTCAAGGTTGGTTTGAAAACGGCGTTTCCGTTTCCCGTAATCCGGTCTTAAATTTCACTGCGGAAAATGACAGAGCATTAGAAGCCAGATTCGTGCATATAGGTGCAGTATCAAATGGCGTATCGATTGGTCAAGATACTAATACGTCACAGCATACTCGTGATGCTGTCGTCGGCAGAGTTATGATGAACGTTAATAATTCTGTGTATGGGCAAATATCTGTAAACACGGGTCGTGACTGGGTTCGCATTCAAAGCGGTACAGCTGTCACGCCGACCGTCGGTAGTCATGTCGGATTAACCGCCATTCCTGCAAGCTCGGATTCAGTATTCAGCCACTGGACTACAAACAGCAATGATATTGTAGTAATCGACCCGAGCAGCGCAAGCACTGAATTTCACATATCACCCGGAAGCACCGACCCCAACATGACGATAACTGCGCACTTCAGATGACTATTCAGTAGCCCCCTAACGCAACCTCAATGAATTAACGGACATCATCGATTTGCCAAAAATAGCACAAACACTTTCTTGTAAGCAAAATAAAGTTTTTCTACTGACGAAAAATATCCTTAAAACACACAAAAAGAGCAAGCCAAAGGGATGCACCCTTCGGCTTGCTCTTTTTTTCGCGCGTTGCAAAGTCTGCGGGGTTTAACTCATCAAATAATCCGCCGTGCGGTAACAAAGCCGCGAACGTTGTGCGGTTCGTAGAGGTTGCAAATTCTTACGCCGGCGGTTCGGTGCGAGGACGAATGCACAAAATCGCCGTTGCCGATATAAAGTCCTACGTGATTTATGTGGTTTCCGCTTCCGAAGAATACGAGGTCGCCGCGCTCGAGTTCGCTGCGGGGAACGGCAACGCCGTGTCGTACTTGGTCGCGGGAAGTTCGGCTCAGATTCATGCCGTGTGCAGCGAAAATATATTGCATGAAGCCCGAGCAGTCAAAGCCCCTCGGCGTTGTTCCGCCCCATACATACGGCGTTCCGATGTAGGCCAAGGCTGTTTCGATGACGGCGTCGGCGAAGCGCGTTCCGATTCTCGCAACGGGCAACTCGACAAATTCCGGCACGTACATGGTGCCCTTTTCAACAAAGGCAAGCGTTCCGCGAAACTCTATGCCGAAAAATTCGTCGTGAGTTGACACTACCGGTACAATATCTCCGTAGCGCAGGGTTGAAAACGCCGTTGAGTGTTCGTCGGTTATGTCATAAACAAGCGCGAAAGGAGAGGTTATTACTCCGCTCGCCGATGTTACCCGAACAAATTCGCGGGCAATGTATACATCGC
This sequence comes from Defluviitaleaceae bacterium, assembly GCA_009781765.1. GTDB lineage: Bacteria > Bacillota > Clostridia > Lachnospirales > WQUN01 > WQVC01. The sequence continues at coordinate 6,024 of WQVC01000104.1, forward strand.
TTGCTTCGTCCGCATCAACGCGAAAAAAATCGCCGCTGACTCCCGCGATAACAACCGGCGTCCCCTGTTCGACGCGAAATTTTATATTGTCGGAGAGTTCTGCCTCCTCTCGTACGTTTACGAGAGTTCCCGTAACTACTCCGTATGTATTTGCGGCATATGCGGCCACTGTCATAAATATAGTGAAAAGAAAGCTCAGTAAAATTGTACGACGCATCGGCATTCGTCCTTTTCGGAAATTTGACAACGGGAGAAATATTAACAACGTGTTACGCGAATGTCAACAGTTTTTACAAAATTTTGTCGAAACTTTATTTTTTTATTTTTTTCATTGAGAGGAATGATTGTATGCAGTATTTGATTTTGGCTTTAAAGGGCATGGCTGTAGGAAGCGCGAACGTTATGCCGGGGGTTTCCGGCGCGACTTTAGCCGTTATTTTGCGCATTTACGACAAAAAAATTAAGGCTGTTAACAGCCTGTTCACTAATCCGAAAGAAAGTTTTAAATTTTTAATTCCCGTAGCAATAGGTGTGGGAATCGGAATTTTAACGTTCGGGCGAATTGTAAGTTATCTGCTCGAAAATTTTTCGATGCAAACCGGCGGATTTGTTGCGGGGCTTATGGCCGGCAGTTTGCCTTTTATTCACAGCAGATGCGTTTTGAAAATGGAATCTAAGGCGAATTATCTGTTTGCGGTGCTTGGGGTTGCCGTCATTGTTCTGATTTCGCTGTTCGCGCCGACGTCGGCGGAATCGGAAGTTGCCGGCGTAAGTTTTAATGCCGCGCTTACCGCACATTTGTTCATCGGGGGACTTTTCGCCGCCGGAACAATGGTTGTTCCCGGCATCAGCGGCGCAATGGTTCTTATGCTTTTCGGACTGTATCCCATGGCCATGTTTACCCTGCGGCAAATCAGCGATTACTTGATGTCGCCGTTTGATTTCGCGCTTCTCGGCTCAATTTTACTTGTTCTTGTGCCGTTGGGGCTTGGTATCGTTGCGGGAATTTTGCTCGGCTCACGCGGAATTGCGTTGCTGCTTGAAAAATTTCACAGCCAAACATATTTTACAATTTTGGGGCTTGTTCTCGGCACGGTTTTCGCGCTGTTTAACAACCCCGATACTTACCAAAGCCACGACACAATAACGCCGCTTATTATCGCGGCGACGGCTGTTACTTTTGTTTTAGGCACGGTGACGTCGCTTTTTTTGGGCAAGCGGTCGGATGAATCGGATGAAGTGAGTGCGCCGAACGAATAAAGTCGTGAGCGGAAACTAAACAGAAAAGTGTTTTTTTGAGGAGAACCCACATGGATTATTCTGATAACCTGCGACATTCATTTTCCGACATTATGAATTTGACGCGCGAAGAACAAGCCGCTTTAAACGAGATAGCGGACTTGTGCAATCAAGAATATTACGAGTTTACATTACCTTCCTTCAAAACTAAAAAGGACATTAACTTTAACAATGAAAAACAAATCGCCTTCGAATATTTTAAATTCGGCATGAATTTGATAATCGGAGGATTGACACCTGCGGCACTTGATATTTTGATGGAAAACACGTATGAAAAAATACTTGAAGGCTTTAATAATAAGGGTGTCCTGAGGCTTCAACTGCTTTTTGTAAAAAAAGCCATAGGATTACTGCACGTTGGTAAAATCAGCGATTACATTGGTTTGTTCACTCAAATCACATCCGACAGCGAGGAAAGGTACAGGTACCAACATGTTTTTAAAGAACTTTTTAAAATCGACTCATAAAGACGAGTCGGCAGAAATTTTTACCGAATAAATTTCGGTAAAATTTTTCATAATAAGGTGGCTGTTGTGCGGAGGTTCATTTCGCGCGGCAACCACTTTTTTTATGAGGATGAGGATTATGAAAATGTTTACGATTCTTGCGGTAATTTTATTTTTAGCGGGATGTTCGACAGCACGACAGGAACGCCCCCGAAATTCCGGTGCTTCGGAATTTTCAACAGAACTTGCGCCGTCGGGGGAAAACTCGACGACTCGTTCCGCGTCGCCGGTTGCGCCGGTCGCGCCCGTTCCGGCGGAGGCATATGCCGCGCCCGCTTCGCCGATAGCGTCAAGCGATGAGCTTGTAATTCTGCCGGATGCCGTTCCGCCCGGCAGCGAGGTTGCAATTTTGCCGGAATCGCCCGTTCGCATCGCGCCCCGCCCGGCATATTACGAAACACGTTTCGATGCCGACGACGACGGTCGCGCAACAAATATTGCTCTTGCGGCGGCGGCAATCGACGGAGCAACCGTTGCGGCGGGCGAAGAATTTTCGTTTAACGCAACCGTCGGCTCAACAATCGGCGAGCGCGGCTACAAGAAGGCAATCGTTTTTGCGGATGGCAAAAAAACCGAGGGATACGGCGGCGGAGTGTGTCAGGTTTCGACAACGCTGTGTAACGCCGCCATCGCCGCCGGCATGACAATAATCGAACGCCACAACCATTCGTTGCCCGTGTTTTATGTCGGCGACGGCGTTGAAGCCGCAACGTCTCAGAACGGCAGGCTGGATTTTCGGTTTCGCAACGAAAAAGAACACCCCGTAACAATTCGCGCCGAAGCGAACAACGGGGTAGTTTGGGTGATACTCGAAGACGGGGACGAAGCCCCTTTTCGCCGGGGACATGAGTAAGCGGCGATGCAGTCTTTCGGGGGCTCTGCCCGGGATGCATGGGCGAGCAGTCCGCCGGCAGGCGGACGACCAGCCCCCGAACCCCTCTCGCGTGCTTCGCACGCTGGCCGGGCGGCCGGGTCTGCCCGGAAACTTTTGAAAAAGTTTCATCAAAACTTTAACAAAAAACCGCGCGAAGCGCGGTTTTTAATTGTTTTTGTCGAACTTTTTTAAAAAAGTTCGTGGGGGTGCGGGGGCGAAGTACCCGCGAGCATAACTCAACTTAACGCGCAACAGGCACTTGAAGCTCTGTTAAAAAATCGTCTTCCGACTCGGCGTTTGAATAAGTTTTAATGGCGCAACCGCGAATTTGTCCGGCGAAGGTGTAATTATTTTGCTCAATCCACGTCGCTAATTTTTCGATTGCCGCGCCGTAATTCGCGTACGAACCGGAAAAGCGAATTGTTGCCGCAACGGGAATTGCCGCAAGCTCCCGGAATGTGAAGCCGTCTTTATTTTCGCCGACGGCAGTTACGGGAACGGCAATTTCCACATCAAGGTCGGCGTCTTTGTATTCTTCGTCGTGGTACAGGGAGTATCCGCCGTGCAACGTACACGAAATATTATTCGTTTTTGCAAAATCCGCCAGCCTTTGCCACATGGCAACTTCGTCTTCTCCGCCCGGAATAATTTCCCGAAGCGACAATACTTTTTCCGCCGGCAATGCCTTTACCTCAACATCATAAATCATATTTACCTCCGTTATTCTGCCGCGCATGGCGGCGATATTGGCGAGCTTGGTTTGCCCCTCGGCAATCAGAGCCTCTGCCTCGCGGGATTTTTGCTTCAAAACCCGCAGCATGAACTCGGCGTTATCGAAGTTCGGCAACGCCTCTTTTATTTCGTCCGTACCGAAGCCCATGTCGCGCAGTTCCGCAATGCGCGCGAGTTGCGGAATTTGCCCCGCGCTGTACGAACGATACCCCGTAAACGGGTCTGTTTCCGCCGGTGCAAATAATCCGCAACTTTCATAGTAGCGAAGCATTCGCGCCGAAACTCTTACCATTTTTGAAAATTCGCCGATTTTGAACACAAAACTCACCTCGAATTTAGGGTACACCTTGACACTGTGTTAAAGTCAAGGGGAAAAAATATCAAAGTGAAAATTTGACAAAAAAAAAAAACAAGTTACAATGCCCGCAACGCTTGATACATATTGATAATCAAATGTATTGGCGAAATTTAAACTCGGGCGTGTTCCCACTTACGATAATGCACGGATTTTGAGGCGATTTTGCGTCAATTGAGGAAGTTTGGACGCGGCGTGCAGGATGCACGCAAGGGAAAACTGACGAAAAGTGGCGTAAAATCGA
>WQVC01000105.1 GCA_009781765.1 Defluviitaleaceae bacterium
AGCATCTCGGAAAATGACCTGAAACCGTCATTTTCCTGCGATGCAGGCACAGCAATGGCGGGCGTTCTTTGCCCGTACCCTCAAGCTATTTTTCAACACTCTCCGCTGATGCCCGCGATTTCCCGCCTCGCCTTCACGGTTCTCAAGGTCGTTCGCTATACGTGAACACATCTTTTGAAAGACAGCTTCCCGCAACTGAAAAGGAGAGATTTCCATGATTCAAGCACCGCGCGGAACACAAGACGTATACGGCGACGATATGAAAATTTGGCATCACATTGAGGCGTGCATACGCGAAGTTACAACGGCTTTCGGGTTCGGAGAAATTCGCGTTCCGATTTTTGAAAATACGGAACTTTTTTTGCGCGGCGTCGGCGACACAACGGACGTTGTGCAAAAAGAGATGTATACATTTGAAGATAAAGGCGGGCGCAGCATTTCGCTTCGGCCGGAGGGAACGGCCGGGGTTGCGCGGGCGTATATCGAACGCGGAATGCATAATCGTCCGCAGCCGGCAAAGCTCTACTACTTCGGCCCGAATTTTCGTTACGAACGTCCGCAGGAAGGGCGGTTTCGCCAACATAATCAGTTCGGGATTGAAATTTTCGGTGCGTCCGGCGCGGCGGCGGAAGCCGAGGTGATTTCCTTGGGGTGGCAATTGCTTAAAAAAATCGGCGTTCGCGGTGCGGAAGTTCGCATTAACAGCATCGGTTGCTCCGATTGTCGCAAAGTTTATCATGCAAATTTGAAAAATTTTTTGGGCGGGCAAATTGAAAATTTATGCGGGCTTTGTCAAACGCGATTTGAGAAAAACCCGCTTCGGGTGCTTGATTGCAAAAATCCGACCTGCGGCGAAATTGTTGCAAATGCGCCGTCGGTTTTGGACGCGCTTGACGCGGAATGCGCCGCGCATTTTGCCGAATTGCAAAATCTCCTTTCGCGCACGGAAATTCCGTTCACCGTTGACCCGAAAATTGTGCGCGGACTTGATTACTACACGCGCACGGTGTTTGAATTTATCGCGCCCGGTTTGCCTACGGTAATCGGCGGCGGGCGATACGACGGGCTGATTTCGCAAATCGGCGGCGCGCAAACGCCGGCGGTTGGTTTCGGCATGGGCATCGAGCGGCTTGTGATTTTATTGAAGAATGAGAACGTCGCGCTGCCCGAAACTTTCGTGCCGGATATTTTTATCGGCGGGGCGGGCATTGACGGCGCGGCAAAATCGCACGAACTTGTACATCGCCTGCGCGAAGCGGGCATTTGCGCCGAAAGCGACTTGCTGAACCGTTCCGTTAAGGCGCAAATGAAATTTGCAAACAAAATAAATGCCCGCTTCACGCTGATTATCGGCGAAAGCGAGCTTGAAAAAAATTCGGCAACCGTAAAAAATATGCAAACCGGCGAAACGGCGGATGTCGCGCTTGATGCGCTTGCGGAGTTTTTAATATTATTCCGCTCGAAATAATTCTCGGGGCTTCGCCCCGAACCCTCCCGCGCTTACGCGCTGGCCGGGCGGCCCGTCGCTCCGCGACGCCGGCTTCGCCGGAGTCAGCCCCGCCCGCTTTTTGAAGGGTGGCGCGGGAAACGTTCGCTTCGCTCACTGCGCCCTTTAAAAGCGGAACCAAAAACTTTAATTAAAATCGCGCTTTCGCGTAATGGCATCAAGTTAAGCCGCAGCCGAGAGGCGAGAAAAAAGCAGAGCGAGAAAAAAAGCTCTGCTTTTTTATGTGCGGTTTTTGATACATAGGCAGCAACATTTGTCATTTCTTCTGCCTGTTTATATCAATTAAAAAATGTAGCAAATGTTAATGAAAGTTTGTAGCGAAAGTTAATGAAGTCAAGAGAAGGGTGGAGATTTTTTGCTTGTAAAAATACTACCCGACCTTGACTGAATGGAGTATTTGCAAGGAATAATTAGGGGTGGTGCATTGGTGTTTTTCCCAATGCACCCCTTTTAACCCTTTTTCTCTTTTGGCTACTTTGGTTAATATTTGCTACACTGTTAAATTGGAAAAAACATCCCTTGCCGCACCGGTAATATGCGCGATATCTTGTCAACCCGTTTCACTCCCATCCTAATCTAACGGGCGCTAAGTCTGCCAAGTAACGTGTCAATACCAGCAAATTTCTGTTGTAGTGGCGATATCTGTTTCTGTTTCTCAGGCGAAACATAAAATCGGAAGAATAAGTTTCACCCGGTGAGAACAAACTCCAATAAAACCCGTCCTCAATAATCGCCCTTGTGAGCAGTATATTAGTTCCGCATATTCGTTCGGGTTCGCTGTAACCCACGACAACACTATCGACTAATCGCCATAATTTATCCGACTGCCCCTGCGAAAGCTCCACAGACCATTGTTCTGTAATGCCGTGAGGTCCGTATCGCTCCCCCATATATCCCAAAACACTCCAAAGCCCCGGACACCAAAAACTTTCGGCAAAATCATCAAGCAAGGTCATATCAATCGGCTCTTTCCCCCCTATGTCGAACGTCCCTAAGGTTATATCCGGCAACTCTTGATTATCTTCTGTCAAAGTACGGAGTGTCGAGAATACGATTACCTGAAAACTGCTTCCCTCGACTTCAAAAAGAGTGTACTGTGCCGACATTGACTCTCCAACCAATATCCTGACGTTTCTCGGCGGTGATTGGCGAGTATTAAGAAAAAATCCGAACGCTGCGAATGCGACAGCAATTGATATAACAACAGAAAACGTAATTTTAAACGTATTTGAGCGCAGTTTTGTCATTCCACACTACCCCAATGCGTTATTCGTTTCGGATATCCATGCTCAAGCCTTAAAGCATTTTCAGTCAAATGCCACCCCCAGTAATGTGGTAAATTAACAGTTCCATCTCTGCGAAGACGCGCTATTCCTATCGTCGGAAATTCTTCAAGGGTAATCGACAGCGATTCTATACTTCCGTCCGGACGTCTGAAAACATTATCTCCTCTAAGCGTACGGTCTATATGGTATCCCGTTGCCATTCTCAAAGAATGTATCAATTCATGCCCCAAAACGATATGTCTGGGGATTCTTTCATACCTCGTGTCTATTCCTGTCCAAGTCAAGTCCCAATCCCAAAACCTATCCAAATCGGCAACTATCGTATATTCACGGTCTTGCATGTTGAGCCATACTCGACTACCAAGTCCCACACCGGGTCTCGAAGCATCAAATCGACTATCAAAGCACGACATTACAACGCGAGAACCGCCATGATTATCTATCCCAATCTCAATGGCGTGCGGACTGTGGATAACCCGCCGGATTAAATATGTTCCAAAATTCAAGTCATCCCCGTCAACTTCAGTAGCGATGGCTATCGAATAAGTCCTGTTCCAAAGCGGTCCGCTTGATAAAATAACAAGATAATCTCTTGTGAGGATTTCCAAATAGTTTAAAACGTCACGTCGCTGACTATACAAAAACATGTCAAACAACAATGATGAATGAGCCGGAATGTTATCATCGTCACCTCCGCGACCTATAGCCCTGCCATTTCCAATGTCAAAAAAATCAACGATTATTGGAATCATCGGAGGATGTGCAACAAAAATTTCCGGATTAACATATGATGCAAGATTCTCGTACATTTCAGGCAAATCTACAGAAAAGCCTGCCGGCACAAGCCGTCCTTCATTCATACGCCTAAAATGATTATTCAGAGCATCATCTTTACACATGCCGTGCGGGATGAACAAATGTGTTTCGCCGAAAACATTTACAGTAATTGTTCCATCGCATTCATCCCATACAACCACATTACTTTCGTACGCACATGTGCCACCAAGGCTATAGTACAACATCGACAAAGCCCTGCACAAATACACTTCACCATCAACAAGGTCATAGTTGCGGGAGTAACGTATATCGTCATTTGTTGCGTGAATGCCGGACGCATCCGCATTGCGGCTAAAGAAGTTAGCCATCGGACGGCTCAGGAAGTCCAAGTCATCCATAATCCCCGATAAGTCAAAGAACGGCGCAGGGTTCACCCTCCGGCTGTTGTCCGTTCCTACCGGTGCGGCATCTTCCGATGTATGCAATATCAGTTCCAGTACATACCTGTCCATATGCGGAAGCATATGCCCGATAACTTCGCCCCGATTCACTTGCTGCCCGACGACGACATTGCTTGCTATGTTGAAATAAATCGCCCGCATGTAAGTTCCGTTATGACGGAAACTTATATACGCCCTGTCGCTTGCCGAGTAAACAACAACACCCGCCGCCAAAGCCCGCACTTCCGAAGGCGAATCACACTGAATATTCAGCCCGGGACTGATTACCGGCGAAAGCCTGTCGAGCTGCCCGTACCACATTGTTACCTGCATCGAATCAAGCGGCCAGTGCAAAAGCCCGACGTTGTTCGGGACGTAATCGGATACTTGCATCGCGATTATATCGAAGACTTGCGACGGCATTCCCATTGCTTCAACCGCGAAAAGCGCGCCCTCTTCAAGCAGGAATATGCCCGTGCCGCCAAACTCCGGGCGGACGCGCTCGAAATCATAATACCTGTCGTTGCCGTAAATTTCCGTCAATAAAAACACAGCGGGAGAGAAGCCCGCGGAGTAATTCGCATCCGAATCCGTATTTGCCGTTCGGAAGGCAAACAGCCCCGTTGCAGGCGCGGTAAATGTGTACTGCGTTGCGCCGAATGCACCGAAGGTATCGCCGTATCTTGTTGCGGGAACGCCGGGCGTAACGGTTATTCCGGTCGGGTCGAGAACTTCGAAACTGGCGGTTAAATCAACGGGCAAATATCGGAATGTCGCAACCGAACCGACGGGCGTAACCATTCTGAACAAAATCGCGGTTACTTCCGCGCGCGTAATGCTATCGTTCGGCGCAAGTGTTAAATTCGGGCGACCGGTTACAACGCCGACTTGCGACAGAGCGTTGACGGCTTCACGGAAGGCGTCGGAAATGTCGTCCGCATCGTTAAAGTTAAGCACCTCGCCCTGCGGCGACGACACTAACCGATGCCCAACCGTTGATGCGGCATGACCTGAAAATACGCGGTACAGCACATAAAACGCAAACTCTCTGCTGATAGGCTCGTCGCTTAATATCGCCGCGTCATCAAGCGAAATGCCCGGCGGAAATACGTTGTCAAAAAGCCCGTGATACATACCGAACCAAATATAATTCCTCGCCCAATGTGTGCCTTGCACGTCGGAGTACGTGTTTGCCCCCGCTAAATGGATGGTCATTCTTAAGAATTCCGCTATTGTTGCGGGGTTATTCGGGGCGAACGTGCCGTCCGGAAACCCGGTTGCAATGCCGCGAGTATTCATGTTGCTGATAAAGTCCCGCGCCCAGTGATACTCAGCTACGTCGGGGAAGGGCAAGCCGGAGGCAGCGAAAGGCGTTATGTTAAAGGGCGCGACGTCGGAAGGTGTCGTTCCGAAGGGTACATTGTCGAACGGCGCAACGCCGAAAGGTGCAACCCCACGGCTTGCGGCGAATACCGGAAGCTGTTGCAGTACATCCTGCAAGCCGGAAATATCGGCATAAGTTATGGTGTTGGGGTGAATGCCGCGCAAATACTCCGCGACGTAATTATTTTCCTCGCGCACAAGCAGGTACACAATAAATCCGCGTTGCTCTAACTCTTGTGCTTGTGCCGCGATGCCGTAATTCCACGCACCGGCCGCATAAATAATCACATTTTGCCTGTCGCCGCCGCCGAGAGACGATGCGGCAACGGGTAAAAGTTGCGAAATATCCGCACGTCCGGCGTAGGAGATTCTGCGCAAAGTCGCGCCGGTGTCATCCGCATTTGCAAGCGGCGCAACTCTGCTTCCGGCGACAACAGAGAAAGATGTTCCGAAGGGCGCAGCGGTTGCTGAATCGGCAAAGGTTGAAGGGATTTCCGCCCCCGGGTCAATGTTTCTCATGCTTGCGGAGGTATCGAGAACAAAAGATATGTTGGTTAAAGCCGTTGCGTTAAACTCATTTTGTGTGGTTGTTTGCATCGCGCCCGGAGGCGCATTCGAGGAATAACCCGACGATGAAGAATCAGCCGCCGGCGATGAATCATTGTTAGGCAACAAAGCATCCGCCGACCGGAAATTCGGCATTCCGAATCCGCTCGCGGGAATTATCGGAGCATCATCTGCATCGTTTCCTTTTAATGTGATTGCAACGCGGTCAACCTGCCCGAGTCCGTCGCCTACGCCCATGATTAAGCGTATGTTTTGCTCGGCTGTTCCGGGGTTCGCCTTGAAGGTGAACTGTGCGTAAGTTGCGCGGTAGTCGATTACGTCGTGGAAAGTTCCTTCGTTTGACTGCCAAAAGAAGAACGGTCGCGTCGCGCGAGAGTCAAGCGTTACGTCGTCGGTTGAAATTGTAACACGGTAAATGCCGTCGAGAAAGCGTAAAACTTCGACATCAACATTGTTGATAACCGGCGGAGTTAAGCCGGATAAGTCGTCGGCAAAAGTTTGCTCGAATTCTATCCCGTGAATTGCGGGAGGGCGCGGCGTCGGGGAAGGTGTGGGAGCCGGAGTCGGTTCGCCGCCGCCGTTGTTACCTCCGCCACCATTATTGCCCCCGTTGCCGCCTCCGTTGTTTCCTCCGTTGCCGCCGCCGCCATTATTTCCGCCACCGTTGCCGCCACCTCCGCCACTTCCACCGCCTTGTGTGCGGGTTGTGAGGAAAACGCCGTGGGTATAATCCGTAAATAAAACGCTGCCGTCTGCGCCGATAGTCAAAACGCGCAGTTGCCAAACGCCTCCGCGTTGTGCTTGGGGTGCGCCGGGAAGCTGCAAGCGTATTCCGGCATGACCGGGGTTTATAATGTTTGACGCGGGGATACTTCCCGTGCCGCCCGCGCCCTGCCAAGCCTCGCCGTTGCGAAGCCATTCAAAGCGCAATTCGGAAAAGTTGGCGTCGCGTGTCGCGCCTGTGATATTCGCATGTATATTGAAATTGACTGTACTATTTTGGTTTGCGTTAAGCCTGTCATCAAAGTTCGGGTAAGTGAAGGAAACGCCGAATCCTGCATTTTCGCCGGGGCGGTTTGTCATGTCAACATCGCCGTTACCGCCGCCGTTGTTGTTATTGTTGCCGTTATTATTATTTCCGCCGCCGCCACCGCGAACCCATAAGTACGAATTTCTGCTTGTTCTGTCCGTAAAGGTTGCTGCGCCGTTCACGTAGGTGGTTGCGACTAAATGCCACGCGCCGCCGTGTTCCGCTTCGTTTACATTGCGGAGTGTGATTGTGACCCTGTGCGCAGGGCTTGTGACGTTAGCGCGGCGAATCGGGGACCCGAAAGCCTCGCCGTTTCGATACCATTGGAACACAATATCACTGTACGCAACGTTCGCGGAAAACTCAACGCCGAAATGATGCGTGCTTCCGTGAGAGGGGTAGTAGCTCGGCTCGAACCCGTTATTGCCTCGCGGATAGCTGAATGTTAATGCACCGGGGCTTGAAGTTGCCGCCGTCGGCGTAATTCCGATTGTGCGGGAAATGTGCGAGTTCGTGCCTACTGCCGAGTGAATCGCGTCGAATGCGCCGGCAGAGACCTGCGTCCCTTCGCCTATTGTCGTTGCCGCCGCAAAGGTTGACGCCGGGAACAGTGAAAACACCATTACAGCAGCCATAAAAAATGCGATGTGGCGTTTAAGTACGTTAAAAATTTTCATAATCTTGCCCTCCCGTGATTTGATTTTGTAGCATACTGATTGAGATGCATTTAAAATAACTTGGTATGCCTTATTGGCATTTTAGCAATAAATTGTATATTTTGTCAAGCATTATCCGTGTGTGTCGAATTTTGCGTGAATCTTCACCTGAAACGCGCAGAACTGCTATACATTCCGGTTTTTGACACGCAAAAAACAACCGGCTTTCTCGAAAACTTCGAGAAAGTCGGGTGCCGGCAAGTTTGCAGGGTTCGTCAAATATATTCTCGTCAAACATGCTTTCCGGTAACAAGATAATGCACAGACGTGTCGAGAACTTTACTCAACAACAGGATTCTGTAGTTCGTAAAACCTCGATGCCCGCGTTCAATCATCCCCAAAAAACCTGCGGTAACGCCCATTTGCTCCGCAAGTTCTTTGATTGTCATGTTCTTGCTTTTTCGCAATTCCCTTATACGCGCCCCTATTTTGCGGCGAAGTTCTGCGCCTTCTTCCTGTCGCATCTCTCGACGGATTGCAGTTGATTTCTTCAAATCGCCACTCCTCCCAAAAAACGTAACCGTTCAAAAAAATACGCGAAGGCGGGTATAATGCTCCCCGCCTCACACGGAAATAAAAAAGCCCGAAGGGACGGCAAAAAATCTGCCATCACCCGCGAGCTTGATATGTATACGAACATATACAAACTGAGACATGCCTCAAATAAGGACAGGAAGCAAAGCAACACAAAACACGAAGACTCTGCGCAAAAACCGCAAAAGAATCCGCAAGCTCCGCACGAAACCCTACATAAGAGAGAGTTCGAAAGCACAAAACTACGCAAAAAAACCTGTGCGAAACGAAGCCCCTATATAAGCCAGAGCGTCCGAAAGCGTCCGCAAACGTCCGATTGAAGAAACCGGCGAGCCGTGTTAAACTTGTGCCTACCATAATGAGAGGCTTTTGCCTTGGGCGCAGGTGATGGGACGATGTTGAATCCCCTGCCGTCCGCTGTTGAGGTGCTTCGAACACCTCAACAGCCGTTATGGTTTTTTATTTCTCGCGGATTTTAGCATAACATTTTAAAAACTGCAAATTTTTGCGGTACAGCAGTTTTTCAGGCTTTCCGCACCAAAACAAAAACTGCGCCTCGTTCGCCCCCTTTTCGCAAATACAAAAAAGCGACCGGCTCTCCCGAAAATATCGGGTGAACCGGTCGCTTTCGTCAGCATCTCACTGCTGTTCCGAATTTTAACCGAGCGGGTCAACAGCGGCTTGCAGGTTCGCGGGTGATATTGCGGGGTTTACGTTGTTGACGCGAAAGCTCCTGCGCCCGCCGTTTGATGTTGCAAATGTAAGTTGATAATGTGTCATAGGGTTTCTCCTTTCGTCAAAATTGATTCACAAAAGCGATTTTACGCCGCGCCGATTACAATATCCGATACGACATGAATACGCGCCGTAACGGCATCGCGGTTATACATTGTCTGTATTGCCGCAACAAAACCGGCCGCATCTGCGGCGGACATGTTCGGGTTTACGCCGCTTATTGTACATACCGCGCGGTTTTGCGCGCTGCGAATACGAAGCGAAGCAGAGACTGTGACTATGTTTGCCACTGTGCCACCTCCTTTCTTGTGGAGTTTATTTACTTTTTTGATTTTCGTTTGGTTCGTTCTTGTAAATCATCCGAAGTCCCGGGAGCTTCGGCGGTGCAGAGTTTTCACTCCGCGTGCCGCGTTGTACGGAAGGTGTGCACACTCGGGCGGTGTGCATTCGGTCGGCCGTGTCCGGATGCTCCTTCCCCCTTTCATGCAATGCGGCGGGTGAAACGGTGTTGCGATGGTACAGGTACTGCATGGTGTTACGGGTGAAGCGTGGCGTTGCGGTGTTACATTCTGCAACCGTTATACAGCGGCTTCGGCACGGCTCGGTGCGGTCAGTTTCAGGGCGAACCCCTTCCTGCGTAATAAGTCGCGTCTGAAATCATTTCGCGCGTCGTCAAAAACCGGCCTGAAGCCG
>WQVC01000106.1 GCA_009781765.1 Defluviitaleaceae bacterium
CGACAGAAAATACACTTCTGCGCTCGTCGTTTGTAACGCGAACATTTGCGGAAGAAATCCCCGCGTTATGCCGCCGCGCGTGAAAATATACGGCATAACTTGTGCGGTTTTTCCTTCCAGGGTAAGCTTCGAGGAATCGGACCGATGCAGTGCTGACATTTCAGAGCCGGAATATACGCAGGGACGTTTGTTTGTCGTCAGAGTGCGGCTGTGGGGGCGCAATCGGCAAAATTCTCAGAACGATTCCGGATATTTACGTAAAAAACTTCATGTAGGATAAGGGCAAGTAACGAGGCCACACCTTTTCATGCGTCTTTTTATCCGCAAGCTATAATGCAAACACGAAACGGCGGGGATGTTTTGCGAGTATAATCCGTCAACGCAAAAGTACGACAGCGGATGTGGGAACGCGCCCTAAAACACTCGTCGTTCCGTGTTTCGACGAAGCATTTTTGCCGGCGAGCCGATTACAACAGATTCATCTCCCGTGTCGGAGAAAACGGAGGAACTCATTCCGACAATTGACCATTTTCCGATTTTTATTTGCTGCTTAACGGTCGCGTTCATGCCTATAAACGCGCCTTCGCCGACAACAACCCCTCCCGCCAATCGCGCCGACGGCGACATAACCGCGTGAGGTTCGATAGCGCAATCGTGAAAAACCAAGCAGTTCGGCTGAATACAAACATTTTCGCCAAGTGTAACATTGCACGAAATAAAAGAACTGGTGCAAATCGTAACACCGGCGTTTACCGTTGTTGATTCCGGAATTTCCACGGTGGGGTGTATAAGAGTTGCCGGCGTAAATCCGCTTTCCGTTATGCTTGTATACAATTTCAAACGATGCGCCGGTTCGCCCAACGCAACAGAAATTTCAGCATCTTTGAACGACGCCTTAAACTTCGCAAACGACATTAAATTCGCGCCGTTTTTTTCGCCTGCGTCGGAATAATCGTCAATAAAAATAATATCGCGCCATCTGTTTGAATCGCGCTGAATACAACGGGCAAGTTCGAGAATTTCGCGCCCTAATCCGCCGCTTCCGTATATGCCTAAAATCATGCGGCATCTCCGACAAGTTCTAAAATTACGCGACCGGCTCTTGCGTCGGCAAATGAAATCGCTAACTCCGCTTCATAAATTTTTTCGCCGTTAAGCAGCCAGTGGTTAAACGCGCAAAGCTCTGCGGGGCGTACGGGTACGGTTAAGTGGTTAAAATATTGCGACGACGTACCGCGTTGTGTTCCGATTATTGCTTCGCCGCCGATTATTTGAACGATGAACATATCTTGCGGAAAATCAAAATATTCCGACAGGCTTTGAAAAATGCAGCGATAACGATTCGCCGCGAAGTCGGAAATTATTTGATGTTCGCGATTGGTTCGCGCTTCATTTCTGTACCAACGAACCCCCGACCGTTCGATTTCATTTCGCACCGATTCGCTGAACAGCATGTCGATTTGAGCGTTCACGGTTTGGTAATTTATAACGTTCGCGGCGATGTCGCACATCATCATCGTAAATAATTCCGCCATATCCGGGCGCGTAAGAATATTTATGAGAAGCTCGTTTTTTCGGTCGTCGGTGCTGCCGGGTTCAAGAACTCGCGCGAAAGTCATGCCGGTTTGAAAAGTATCGTCTGCGGCGAAGGGAACAAGCCCGAATGCCGCATCCAAGTCAACAACCGCGTATCGCCAACGCCCGTCGAGTTCCGCGGTTTGCTTGCCGGTATACCGCCATTGCCGAAAATTATGCCCGCGCCAAAAAATCCAGTCAAAATTATCTGCAAATATTTGAAATGCAGAATACAAAAGAAAATTTTCAACGTCTGCGATTGCCGTTAATTCGGCAAAAATATCATCGTCCGACAGATTTTTATGTGCAAATCCGAACTTAAAAGCCAAGTCCGCCGCAAGTTGAGGGTCATTTATCATAATTGATTCCGGGGGCAACACAGGATGCGCAACGCTTCCCGTTAATAACGGATGTTCGTCCACAATGTCAAATTCGCGGGAAGGCGCATTGAAGAACGCTTGCAAATAATGCGCATCCAGCCTCGCTTGCAACCATGCAAACCCGTAAAATTCGCCGTTTAAAAATACCGACGCCCCCCGAACCGGCGATACTTCAAGCCCCGCCTTCGCCGCCAGGGAGTATCCCAACTCATTGCGCAAAACAGACGGGTTCACGCCGTGACGGAGTACCAGTGTGTTCCATTCCGTAAGGGGTGTGCCGTCGATTTTTTGTGCTCCGGGGAAAAAATCGAAATGAAATCGCCCCGTATGCGGAGAATATTCTCGCCGCGAAATAAGCCGCAAGGGTTTTTGGCTTTCAATGGCTCGTGATGTGTTTCCGTGAACGCGCAAGCCGGCGTCTTGCGACAGCAACCTTTCTCCGCACGACGAAAATGTTTCGATATGCACCGGCCGCTCCCATTCTCTGCCGCGCATAAAAAAATTCGCCGGATTTAAATAATGGTCGGCGTCGGGATTTTCGTGCAAAAATTCTTCGCGGATTCTGCCTTCAACTAAAATTCCGATGTCGTGGTCGAAAAGATTTTGCGGGTTCGTCGATAACGAAAAAACCCAAATATCCGAGCCGAAGCAAATGTTTTCGCCGATAAAATACGTGTGTGTGTGCGGCGCGGAAATTTTGCCGTTTTGTTTTGCAACAGCCCTTAGCACCACGGCGTACATTTCCGAGCGAAGTTCAAAATACAACGGCTCTGTGTATTTCGAAGAATCCGCAGAAGGCAACGAGCCGTCCGTTGTGAAAAAAATTTCGGCGTAAGGCGAAGTTATTTCAACGGTTATTCCGCTTGTGTGAAAATGCGCGGTTTCGGAAAATGTAACCGCCCGGTTCACTTCGGCTGCAAACGAATGTTGCGAAAACGCCGAAGGAACCGGAAAAATGTGCATTAAAAAAATTGATGCGGAAAGCGTTAAAATCGTAAAAAAAGCTACTGCAATTCTCATTGTTCGACCACACCTTTATTTTCCGCAAAATATATAGTGAAACAAGACAAAAACGGTCTTGTTCCACCCCCAAGCACTCGTGTTGTGGATTCGCCAAATTGAAATCGTTCTTTTCGCGCAAGCGCGAAAGACCGCTTTCAGCTTGGCTCACTATGTCTTGCAAATACCCGCTTCAATGCCCGGAGGGGATTTGTTATTTTCCAGCTTGCCGATTGACGCATTGCGTGCAATTCATTGCGTGACGCCTCCAACTCGTTCAGAAGAGTTGCCGCATGATTTCGCGATGCCCCCAACTCCTCCGAAAGGATTGCCGAGTTGCCCCGCGAAACCTCCAGCTCCTCCAGAAGTACCGATGAATGCCCACACGATGCTTCCAGTTCCCCCAGAAGAATTGCCGCATGGTTGCGGGATGCCTCAAACTGCTCCGAGACGGTCGCAGAATTACTGCGCGAAATTTCTAACTCCTCCAAAATAATAACCGAATGGCGGCGCGATGATTCCAATTCCTCTGAAAGAACCGCTGCGTGTCCCTGCGATGCTTGCAGTTCCTCCAAAAGAGCCGCCGCATGAATTCGTGATGCTTCTGATTCCGCAAGCAGTACATTCACATGACTTCGCGATGTTTCCAACTCCGCAAGAAGCACTTCCGCATGACTTCGCGATGCTTCCGATTCCGCAAGAATCACCGACGCATGACTCCGCGACGCTTCCAACTCCGCAAGAAGCACATCCGCATGACCCCGCGACGCTTCCAACTCTGCAAGAAGTACATCCGCATGACTTCGCGATGCTTCCAGTTCCCCCAAGAGCGTAGCCGCATGTCCCTGCGACGCTTCCAATCTGCCTTCGAAATGCGTGAAAATATCCGATATTTCATTTAAAACGCTAATCGCTGATTGCGCCGTTTTTTCGTTTTTCCCTTTCATTAAAATGCCGTAATTTGAAGATTCAAAAATCACCGTATTTTCCGACTTCACTTTTTGATACACAACATCAACGCTTTGCCAATCCGTATCGTCAAACACGATAATTGCGTTGTCGGCGAGCAATGAATAATAATTTGCATAATCTTCCTCAACAAATTTTGTGTCGTGATTGCCGTCGATGTGAAGCATGTCGATGCGTTGACCCCGTTCTCGCAATGTCGAAACGGCGTTCGATGACAAGTCTCGAATTATTTGCACGGAATCATCAAATCCTGATTTTCTGTCCATGACCTCGGCGTAAAGCGAATTAAAATCTGTTTTTGCGATAAAAGAGTTGACGGTTTCTTTTTTTTCATCGTCCAAATCATATTCGAATGCGGCTTCCTGCAAATACGGGTCGATGCCGATTGCCGAACCTCCTGCCCGAATAAACGGTACTGCAACAGACAACAAACTTTTGCCTCGATAAACTCCGATTTCAACGAAACATTTCAAATCAAGCAGCCGCGCCAAATACGCCATCAAGCAGCATTTTGACAACGGACTTCCTCCGCCGTAATCGGTCGGCACAGACCCGTTAATTTCCGACACTGCCCTAAAGAGACTTTTTTCCGACATGCACAACACCTCAATTTCCGAACATCGGCTTTATTTTTTGCCGATAAAACCGCTTGACAGCTTCAGGTGTAACCTCGCTGTAAACTGTCCGAGCAACGTGTTTTGCCCCTTCAAAATGCGGGGTTCGTCCTCTTGTTCGTCGATATATTTTTTGCATAAACGGAGGCACCCAATTTATATAAAAATTGTAAAGTCGTTCTCGTTTTCTCGGATTTATGACCGGGAGATTTTTTTTAACTCCCGCAAATTCATTCACGATTTCCGAAAATGAAAAATTTAAAAACTGATTAACTTCCAACGTAAGTTTTCGGGTTTCGGATACCATCAAATGTTGATTTTCTCTGAAAATACCGTTTTCTTTTGCGTTGTACCTCGCTAAAATCTGTTCATTTGCAACAAAAATTCGCCCGAACGCGGCATGAATCAACGTCAGGGGATAATCAATCACAAAATAATGCTTTATGAACTCGGGAACGCGCCCGTGTAATCTCCAGCGAATAACCGTCGTGCATGACGAAATAAACCGGCAATACATCAAATCCCGAAATCCGTAGCTGTCTTTCAGCTCCCACGATGCGCTGATGTATGCATTTACGTCGAAAACTTCTTCCTTGCCTTTCTCGACATCGTACTTTACATACGACGAACAACATATGCTGTACTCCGGATTTTTTTCCATCAAGTCTGTTTGGAATTGTAATTTTTGCGGATTTATCCAATAGTCATCGCCGTCGCATATTGCCAAATACTTTCCTTCAACAAGTTGCAGAGCTTCGTAATAATTTTGACCGATTCCCGCATTTTTTTCGCGCAAGATGCATTTGAATAAATGCGGGTATTCGCTCATAAATTCCCGAATAATTGATTGAGTATCATCTGTTGAGGCGTCGTCGGAAACGATTACTTCAAAAGAATAATCGGTTTCCTGAGCAACGATATATTCAAGCGTCCGCCTTATGAAGCGGCCGTGATTATACGTGCAACACAAAACGCTTACCGTTACCGGAAAATCAGGCTCGCTGTAATATTGCCACACGGAAGCGGGCGTTATCGGATTGCTCAGGCTGCTCTGATTGATTCGCACGTAATCTTCATAAAAATTAGTTTTTCGCAACAACGAAAACCATTTGCCCTCACCCGGAGCATCCGGATGAACCCAAGGTTTTGTTTCGTCGGCAAGCGTGAATTCAAGCGTTGCGTTGGGGAAATATTCTGTAAGTTCAAGCAATTTTTGCCGGTTTTGATGCGTTATATCTGAATTTGCCACGGATAAATTATATTCGTGCGAGGGATTGCCGTTCAGCAGCAACGAATAAATCGAAACCGCCGCAGAAATCACATCGCTGTTGTCAAAAGAATACGCCGTGTGAGTGACCTCGGTAAATTCGTCCGCTTTTTTTATGAATCGGTGCGGCGCAAGGGCTTTTTCCAGTATTCGAATGCGGGGCAAAATTTGCGCATCGTAACTGTAAAGTTTTTTCGCACGAATATATCCCGCTTCCGACAAACGCCTTAATAATTCCGGATGCTTGATGTAGTATTCAATTTGACTGACAATTCCGTCAACATCCGGCTTGATTATTACGATTTCTTCGCCGTCGCGAAAGCGATTTTCGTTCAAATTTAATTCATCTGTACAAAACATCGCAACTTTTGACAACGCCGCATCTGTACAAGACGCCGTGGGAAACCCGTCAAATGCGCCCGGATGCAAAACATACGGAATATTCGGCGATAAAATTATGTCGATATTTCGAAAGAATTCGCGCAGCCACGCTTGCGGTTGTGAGCCGTAAAAAGTTATTTTGTCGGCAATTTTCGAAACAGACATGACTTTTTCGTCAAAACCGCCGACAACATGAAAACGTACATTGTCATAAATTTCAGACAGCACACCGGCAACATTTATAAATGTGTCGTAACCTTTGTCGCGTCCGTGTTTTGAATATTTGTGCGCAACAAAACATATATCGAAGGTAGTTTTGCCGTCTGCGTAATAATTTTTCTTTACTGCACCGGTCAAATTTTCCGACGGTGTTACCACGCCGAAAATAAAATGAATTTTATCCTCGTCGCAAAAATTTTTTTCAATTAAATAATCGTAAATATTTTTTTGCGTGACAATAACGCCTTGAAAATAATCGGAAGTCAGAACCCGCTTCAAGCGTTCGTCGCTGTCGGGGTCGTTTACGAAAAATCCGCCGCCGGGATACAGCGTGAACACAAACGGAATTCGACCCCTTTCGATATAATTTATAAATGCGAACGTAACGTCCAAAAATACGGAATAATGCAGTTTTACATACATTGTTCCCGTTACCTGAAAATCCGGAAAATCAAGCATTCGCAGTTTGTGGGCGATATGAGAATATGCCGCTTTATATTCTTGAACAATTTGCTTCTTGTTGCCGCCCAAAACGCTTTTTTCCGGAAGACACGATATAACCTGCGATTTTTCAAAATGCTCCAGAAGGCTCGTGTATTCCTGTTTTCTGAATCCGCTGAGCGGATGCGGAAAAATTGTGTCGGAAATTAAAATATCGTTGCGCACGGTATCGCACAGCGGGTTTTCGTTTACGATAATTTCGTAAAGATGCTTAACCAGATGATGAAATTCATCGTCGTAACGAAATTCGGTGTACTTGTTGTAGTCCTTTATATATTGCAAAAGTTTCGATGCCGAATCGGACGATGTTAAGCCTGTCCAGATGCCGCTTTCGTGCTTGCGATACACATTCATTCGTTTTTTCAAATACGCAAACTGCCCGAACCGCGAAAATGCAATGTTAAACATCCAGTCGCCGCAGTAGGTTTCTTCAAATAATTTCGGACTGAGTGATTTCAAAAATTTTGCACGATAAAATCCGACCCCCAAATTTCCGATGAAATTTACTTTTGCAAGGTCGGCGGTTTCGAAAGATTTTTTTTTCTTGATTGCTTCGTATTCAGGATAAACCACACGCTCGCCGGTTTTTTGCCAAAGCACGTAATACGAATTAAACGAAAAACTGTATTGCGAATTTTTGTTTAAAAAATCAATGTGCGCGGAAATTCTGTCTTTGTCGCACCAGAAATCATCGCCGTCGAGCATTGTAAAAAAATCGCCGTCGGTAAGCAGATACACCATTTTTTTAAAATTCTCCACCATGCCGATATTTTTCGAATTTATAATCAGCTCGGCGTCGATTACGGCGCAGGGGTCGATTTTTGCAAGCATTTCCTGAACAACCTCAACCGTGTTATCTGTTGAGCGGTCTTCGCAAATACGAATTTTTAATGAAAAATATCCTCGTTGGTCGAATATATTTTGCAAACACTCGCGGATGTATTTGCCGTGGTTGTACGCCAACACCCCGACCGAAACCACCGGTCGCGTATCGAATGTTTCGATTTTTCGCAAAACCGTAGCTACTTGTAATCCGAGAGAACGCGCTTTTGCTTCGTTTTCGGATTTTAATAAAATTGCCCAATCGCTCGGAATTTGCGGCAAGCGAACGTTTTCGAAATTTTCGTGCAAAACAGGATTCGCTTGCTTTGCAAACAGATAAAGCTCGTCCGATTGCAAATTTGCACCGCTGAAAACGATAACCCCGTCGTCCGGAAGCAACGAGCAATAACGTTCGTAATCTTCTGAAGAAATGTCGCGGTTTATGTGAAGCATATCTGTTATCGGGAAATTCGACGGCATATCGTTAATCAGATGAACGGATTCGCTAAAGCCGTTTTTTTTCGCGGCGGCATCGGAATTTGCGGCATCAGAAAATGAACCTATGCCGACAGCCGTACCCCCCGCCAAAATAAACGGCGCGGACACAGCAAAAAGGCTTTCTGTAACGCCTATTTCTGTATAGTGCTTGTGATTAAGCATTCGGGCAAGACAAGCCATGACGTAGCATTTTGAAAAATCCGACGAATCACAGAGGTCTTTCACGATGCGGTACAAACTTTTATTTTTGATAACACTCACCCTTGCTTTTCGAGTACATTCGTCCACCAATCTTTGTTGCTTATATACCATTGAATTGTGCGGCTTATGCCTTCTTCGAATTTTGTTTTCGGCAACCACCCTAACTCATTGCTGATTTTGCTCGGGTCGATGGCGTATCGTAAATCATGCCCGGGTCTGTCGGTCACGTATTGAATAAGACTTTCGGGTTTTTTCAATTCCGCCAAAATTGCTTTCACAACATCAATGTTTCGGCGTTCGTTATGCCCGCCGATATTGTAAACTTCGCCGACCCGGCCGGAGTGAATTATTAAATCAATGGCTTCGCAGTGGTCTTCGACATAAAGCCAATCTCGCACATTAACGCCTTCGCCGTACACGGGAAGCGGCTTGTTGTTCATGGCGTTGGTTATCATCAACGGGATTAGCTTTTCCGGAAAATGAAACGGCCCGTAATTATTCGAACATCGCGAAATCGAAACCGGCAACTTGTACGTGCGAAAATACGCCTGCACAAGAAGGTCTGCGCCGGCTTTCGACGCCGAATACGGGCTTGACGTATGCAGCGGCGTTTCCTCCGTGAAGAATAAGTCCGGCCTGTCCAAGGGCAAATCGCCATACACTTCGTCGGTTGACACTTGGTGAAAGCGCGTTATTCCGTATTCGCGACAGGCATCCAACAAAATTCCGGTCCCCGCGACGTTGGTTCGCAAAAAAATTCCGGGGTCGGCGATGCTTCTGTCAACATGGCTTTCGGCAGCAAAATTTACTGCAATATCCGGCTTGCGCCGAGAAAATAAATCATAAACCGCCGCCCGGTCTGCAATATCTCCCTTTACGAAAATAAAATTTTTATTTTTTAACGCTTCCGCCAGCGTTTCCGTGTGACCCGCATAGGTCAGCGCATCAAAGCAAACGACTTTGTACTCCGGATACTTTTCTAAAATATGATAAATAAAATTTCCGCCTATGAATCCGGCACCGCCTGTTACAAGAATTGTTTTCACGATTGTTGCTCCTTTCGGTTACAGTGAACGCGGAAGTGGGAACACTCCCTAATTGTAAAGTCCCAGATTGAGGTGGCACGGTTCATCTAAAAAAACGTCGGGATTATCGCCCCAAGATTTGACAATGAATTGATAAGGTGTCATCCCCTTCAAAGTTTTTAGTCGTTTAGCG